>DATLYB010000195.1:0-8022 GCA_035575215.1 Chitinophagales bacterium | reverse complement strand
GCACAGAGCGGGTCGGGATTGTTGAAACATCCGCTCAGCGAGTCACATCCGTCAATGGTACATGAATCGCCATCATCGCAGTCAACGGCAGCGTAGGTACATCCTGAAAGCAAATCGCAATCATCGGTGGTGCAGGCATTGGCGTCATCACAATCAACCGAAGCATGAGTACAACCGGAAGCGGGGTCGCAACTGTCAACGGTGCAGGCGTTGGCATCATCGCAATTCAAAGTATCGCAAGGATTAGCACAGAGCGGGTCGGGATTGTTGAAACATCCGCTCAGCGAGTCACATCCGTCAATGGTACATGAATCGCCATCATCGCAGTCAACGGCAGCGTAGGTACATCCTGAAAGCAAATCGCAATCATCGGTGGTGCAGGCGTTGGCGTCATCACAATCAATGGAGGTATAAAAACATCCTGAAGCAATGTCGCAGTCGTCCACCGTGCAAACATTACTGTCATTGCAGTTGAGCGTATCGCAGGGGTTGAAGCAGGCGGGTTCTGGAAAGTGGTAGCAGCCTGTTACAAAATTGCAGTCGTCAATGGTACATGAATCGCCATCATCGCAGTTAACATCTGTATAGACGCAACCTGAAAGTGAGTCGCAGGCATCCTCGGTACAGGCATCCGAATCATCGCAATTGACGTCCGTATAGACACATCCGGCAGCCGGGTCACATGTGTCGTTGGTGCACTCATTGTTATCGTTGCAGTCAATGGGCGTGACGGTACATCCGTTGAAGGGGTAACAAGTATCAGCCGTGCATTCATCCCCGTCATCACAGTCAACCAGTGAATAAAAGCAGCCTGAGGCGGGGTTGCAGTTATCAATGGTGCATGCATCAGCATCATCACAGTCAACTGCATCATAGATACATTCATTTGCAACGCAGTCGTCAATAGTACATTCGTCAAGGTCATCGCAGTCAAGGGGGTCGGTGCATTCACCCTGGGCGACAGCGGTGAACTGCCCTGTCATTCCAAACATGAAATGGTAATCACATCGGTAGAAGTAGTCACCTTCCACCGTGACGACATAGCTGAATGATGAACCTGTGTTGGCATGAAAAAACGAAGCTGCCCCGGCAGGAACGCTGGTGGAGGTTACGGTGTGAGGCGCGGTAAAGTCACCCATCCACATCACCGTATCTCCCACATTCACGGTCAGATTATCGGGAGAAAACATAGCTCCTCCGAAATTAATGATATGGGTAACGGCAAAGACAGGAGCCGCATTCAATAGGATGGCAGCGATTACCGAGAAAATAATTTTTTTCATGGCAAAAGGGATTTAAGTTATTTTATGAACTGAAGTAAAACCCAAGATAGACAAGGTTTTCGGTTGCTTTTAGAAAAAGAGAGAAAATTATTTATCAACATAAAATGAAAAGCCGGTCAACATTGGATGACCGGCTTCTGAAGGATAAATTTACAGCGCCATGTTTTAATCCCTCACCATCACTTTACTGGTGAGCGTGTTGCTGCCGTTGTTCAATTGGAGATAATACATTCCTGCGGGCTGATCGTCAAGCATTATTTGCTCTTTCAATTCGCCAACATACTGAGTTTTTTCATCGGAGTAAACAATCTGTCCGAGATGATTGAATACTTTGATGAAAAGATTGGTCTGCCGCGGGACTTCACATTCCAGAGTAAACTGCCCGTTGCTCGGATTGGGATAAATGTGCACATCTTCCATTGTAAAATTTTCTGCCGTTTGACTTTCATCCATCTTGGCTGCCTGGTTAACTATCCTGAAATGAATGGTATATTCCGGTCCTGCAGTGCCGGAACCGCTCAAACCGCTGTAAGGAATCACCGTGATAGTGTAAGGAATAGCACCCACATACCATTTTTTGAAGCAGCCGGCAGGGCTGTCGCCATTGATGGCAAAGGGCAGCGAGCTTTCCGTTCTGAAAAGAGAACCGTTAATATAAATCTTCACGCTATTGACGTCAGTGGAGCAGGGATTGATGCGGATGCTGAAATCGGGCGTGACGGCAAGGTTGATAATCATGCCTTCTGTAATCGTAGCGATGTCGCCTGAAGTGCAAAGTCCTACTTGGGTCAACGATTGTATTGACAGAGGCGGGCAGGCGCAAACGCCATTGCCGAAGCACACACCGCACACATCCTTGTCAGAATTTGCCGCGTGACCGGAAGTGCCGCCCGAGCAGATGCCGCAGTCATCAAGGAATGCGGTTCCGTTGCAAACGCCAGCACAGTCTTTACCCTGATTAGCTCCTAAGCCTGTGGTACCACCCACACACATGTTGCAGGTGTTAAGATATGCAGTGCCACCGCACACGCCCGCACAGTCTTTCCCTTGATTTTCCGGAAGCCCCGTTGTTCCGCCCACGCAGATACCGCATGAATTAAGATGAGCTGTTCCATTCACGACTCCCGCACAGTCAGTGGTATTGGCTTGATTGATAACAGTGAAGGTTACGGTTTCGCTCACGCCTGCCGTGCCTGAGCCGCTCGCACCCGTGTAAGGCGTAGCGGTGAGAGTTTTAGAGCCAACGCTTGGATTCCATGCAATATAGCTTCCCGTTGGGCTGTCGCCATTAATGGCATACGGAGCTACCGATTCGGTTCGTATTGGGGTACCGTTGAGGATAAACTTCACGCTTCCTACATTTTGTCCGTTGCAGGTATTTGCACGAATGCTGAATGAGCCGATGGTAGCGAGGTTGATGGTCATGCCGTTGGTGAGCGGTCCGATTTCGCCTGCCGTTCCCGCACGCATCAGCGTGAAAGAAACCACCTCATTCGGCACACAGGGAGGAGTGCAGGACGAGCCGTTTCCGAAACAGACTCCGCAAACGTCTTTATTGGAGTTGGCAACATGCCCGGATGTTCCTCCCGAACAAATTCCGCAATCATCAAGGAATGCTGAACCACCGCACACCCCTGCACAATCTTTGCCTTGATTTTCAGGCAGTCCGGTAGTGCCTCCTACACAAATGCTGCAGGAATTAAAATGAGCCGCACCGCCACACACGCCCGCGCAATCCTTGCCCTGGTTGGCGCTCAATCCCGTAGTTCCTCCCACACAAATATTGCAATCGTTCAAGTAAGCAGTACCACCGCATACACCTGCGCAGTCCTTTCCTTGATTTGCGCTTAACCCTGTTGTTCCTCCTACGCAGATGTTACAATCATTCAGGTAAGCGCTACCACCGCATACGCCCGCGCAATCCTTGCCAGAATTAGCCGGCAAGCCGGTTGTACCGCCCACGCAGATATTGCACTCATTAAGATAGGCAAGCCCGCCTTGCACCCCGGCACAGTCGGTATTAACCGGTCTGATGGAAATGGCATTCACTTTCGCATTGTTTAGTGTAGCAGTAAATGTAAGATTCACCTGACCGTCAGTGATAGCGATATTCGGGAACGTTTCAATCACCGCTCTTTCAGCACCCCCCGCTGCTGCCCATACGTCATAATTGGAAAGGACTTGTGTTCCTTCCAGCGAAACATTGAATTTGCGTTTGCCGGGACCGCCATTGGAAGGCTGACCGCCCGTTGCGCCATAATATAATTCGGCAAAATGGAGGCTGATGTCATACAGCCCGTTAATGACGGGAATATTATAGCTGAAGGTGCCGGCATACCGTTCCGTGCGGTAAATCACATCATCGCCCGTATTCAGAATGTCGGGAATACTATTGTTGGTAAATGTGAATGTGGGAGTGGAGTAGTAATTATCCGCTTTGAATGTATCTCCGGCCAGCGAAATGTACTGCGTGGCGCTGCCGCAGTTGATGAACTTAGGACGAGGGTCATTGGGACCAAGCTGGTTCACCGTAAGAGTGAATGTCTGGCTGGCTACATTGTTAACCGGTTGCCCGTCATCTGCGAAAATGGTGAACTGCTGGCTGCCATACGCATTATTAATTGAAGTGAATGTTACCATTCCGGTGGATGAATTAAAAGAAATAGTCGCAAAACTCGCGGTAGGAGGCGACAGCGTGTATGTGACAACCTGTGAAGCTTCATCCGTTGGAACGGGGTCGGGCGTCACTTGCACGGAAACGGGCGGTGAGAAATTTTTCGCCAAAACGATGTTATTGTTCAGCGTAAAGGTGGGCGGGTCGTTCACCGGAAGAATGTTCAGCGTGAAGGTGCGCGTAAAGGTTCCGAAAGGTTGTCCGTCATTGGCAATTACGCTGAACACCTGCGAACCGTTCTTGTTGTTCAATTTTGAAATTGAAATGGTACCAGTGGTCGGATTGATGGAAACACTCGCCACGCCTGTTCCTGCCGGTGACAATGAATAAGTGACTA
This sequence comes from Chitinophagales bacterium, assembly GCA_035575215.1. Taxonomy (GTDB): domain Bacteria; phylum Bacteroidota; class Bacteroidia; order Chitinophagales; family CAIOSU01; genus DATLYB01. The sequence continues at coordinate 3,728 of DATLYB010000195.1, read as the reverse complement.
TATCGTCTGAATCAGAGGGCGGAACGGGGTCGGGAATTACCGTTACGGTTTGCGTGCCGGCAAAATCTTCATTTAAAGTAAGGGTGGATGTGCTGAGTGAGAAGGAGGGTGGCTCATTGTCCGTGTAGGGAATTACACAGATGCCTGAAATCTTTGCTTTGTTCACCAGTGCCGTGAATGCAATGTTGATGAATCCGTCAGTGATAGTAAGGCTGTCAAACTCTTCAACGATGGCACGTTCTGCTCCGCCTGCTTTATAGAAAATATCATAGTTGGTGAGCACCTGTGTTCCTTCCAGCGAAACATTGAACACGCGGCTGCCGATGCCACCGCTGGCGCTGCCGCCCGTTGCTCCGAAATATGTTTCAGCAAACAGCAGCTTCACTTTATACAATCCGTTTGGAACAGGGATGTTGTACCCGAAACTGGCGCTGTTGCGCTCCGACCGGTAGATGAAATCATCGAAAGTATTTAACACATCAACGATTGCATTATTGGTGGAGGTGAAGGCTCCGCTGGTGAAATAGAAATCAGACCGGAAGGTGTCGCCCGCTACCGACACGTACTGCGGTCCCCCGCAGTTCCAGCACATCGCTTTGCTGCGGGTTTCATTTACAGCGAGGTAGAATGTTTTGGATACCGTGTTGTTGACCGGCTGTCCGTCATTGGCGGTAATTGTAAATGCCTGAAATCCCGATGCATCGGGAACGGAGGTAATGTCAACCTGTCCGGTGGTGGTGTTGAATGAAATATTGGCAAACGGCACAGACGGAGGGTTGAGTGAATAGGTCACCACCTGGCTTTCTTCTCCGGGATAAACCGGGTCCGGTGTAACGGTTACTGTTCTTGTTCCTGCGAAATTTTTCACTTCGGCAACGTTGCCGCTCAAAGTGAAGGAAGGCGGATGATTGGCGTTTAAATCAGGAACGATGCAGATACCGGAAATCTTGGCTTTGTTGATGACTGCATTGAACGCAATATTCATCATGCCATCAGAAACCGCCACGTTGCTGAATTCACGCATAATCGCTTTCTCAGCGCCACCAGCCTGCCCGAAGATGTCAAAGTAGCTCAGCACCTGCGTTCCCTCAATATTCACATGGAACACCCTGCTTCCAGCACCTCCAGTCGGGTTGCCGCCTGTTGCACCAAAATAGGTTTCAGCGAAATACAGCCGCACCTTATACACCCCATTTGCCACCGGAATATTATAGCTGAAAGCGGTGGCATTTCTTTCAGATTTGAAAATGAAGTCATCAAACGTGTTCTGGAAGTTTGCGATGTTTTCATTGGTATAAGTCAGTGTGCCTGGAGAAAAATAATAGTCGGATTTAAAGGTATCCCCCGTTACTGCGATGTATTGTGAACCACCGCAGTTGAAGCAAAGCGCATTGCTGGTTGGATTGTTCACTGCAAGGAAAAATTCTTTTGACGATGTGTTATTCACGGCTTGCCCGTCATTGGCGGTAAGCGTGAAAATCTGGAAACCCGTTTGCTCAGGTTTTGACGTAAAGCTCACCTGTCCGGTGCTGGCATTGAGTGAAACATTCGCAAAAGGTACCGATGCCGGGCTGAGCGAGTAAGTCACCGTCTGGCTTGCTTCATTGTACGGAACGTGTTCTGGAATGACCGTGACGCTTTGCGTGCCTGCGAAATTTTTCAGCACGATGATGTTTCCGCTCACATTGAACGCGGGCGCATCATTCACTGGGTTCACAGTGAGCGTAAAAGTTTTCGAATACGTATTGTTCTTTGCCATGTGGTCGTCAGCCGTAATGGTGAATTCCTGCGTGCCGAATTCATTCGGCTTTGAGGTGAACGTTACGTTTCCGGTTGCCGTGCTGAAGGAAACATTGGCAAAACTTACCGAGGTGGGCGAGAGGCTATAGGCAGGCACTTGATTTTGTTCGCCTGGAGGAACGGGCAGCGGATTCACAAATACCGTTTGCGTGCCGGTGAAATCTTCATTGACGGTGATGTTGCCGCTCACGTTAAATGCGGGAGGAGTGTTCAGTCCTTCGGTAAGCCAGCGGATAGCTGCGTCAAACAGATTCCATCCGTTGGAGGTCAGCACGCTTGCTCCCACATCATGCAGGAAGAATCCCACTCTTCTTTCAGCCGCAGTGGCGCCCACCATCGTTACGCCTTTCTCATATCCGTAGATGGTGATGTTGTTGTTGAGGCTGCCTGAGCTGCTTCCCGTGCAGGCTATCTTGATGGCATTGCTGCCAAGAGTGCTGGAATAGATAAGGTTGCTGGCTGAATTGTACACCACCACTTGCTGGGCAGGGGGAAGCCCGGCTGCCATCGAATGCGTGGTATTCATTATCATGATTTTTGTGGCGTTGGTGGATGTGACCGAACCTGTGGAACTCATTTTAAGGTCATCTGACAGGGCGGGTTCCCAGTTGAGCAGCGGAACAGCCGCGTTGGTGAATTTAGAACCGACATCGGTTGACGTGACCGTTGATGAAATCACAATCAACTCTTTTCCGTTGGCATCGCTTGCCTGCGAGGAAGCAGCAGCAACCGGTATAACATTGAATCCAAGCCCTTCAAGGCGCGTCTTCACGAATAAGTCGGCATTGGTAAGGTTGGCGCTTCCTACTAAAAATAAGGCATCCCCAATGGTGATGTTGACATTGGTGGTGTAATTGGCGGTCCAGCGGATGGCGGCATCGAGCAGTGCAAGCCCGTCAGCGGTGAGTTTGGCAGCCCCATCTTCATTGAGGAAAAATCCCACTCTGCGTGCGGGCGCGTTGATGCTCGTCATCAGGGCGTTGTTATCATAAGCGAAAATGGTGCACTGTGTGGTGTCTGTTGTTGCTCTGGCGATAATCTTTGCGGAAGAAAGAGGCTTGCCCCAGCTCAGCTTATCCAAGGAGGTGTAAACGGTTTTGATTCCGTTTGACAATCCTGCCGCTAACGCATGAGGTGCGCCTGACAGCTTGATTTGCGTTTGGTTGGTGAGCGTTCCCAACGTGGTGGCATTGCCCGTCATCATTTTGAAATCATCAAACAAATTCGGCTCGCACACAATAACAGGAACTTCGAGGTACGTGAATTTTTCAGCCACGTCAGCCGAGTTAACGGTGGCTGAAATGAAAATGAGATTCATCGCATCACCGGCAAGCGTGGTTGTCTGTGCTGCCGACATCACCGTCACTTCAAAGCCCGCCTGCGTAATGCGGTCTTTAATCACCTGGTCGGAAGGACTCAGAATGGTGTTGCCGACTACAAACAGCGCTTTTGGATTACCAAATCCTTCATCCACCACGCCATTGCAGTTGTTATCAAGCCCGTCTTCTATTTCCACATGCGCAGGATTGACAGCAGATTTGGTATCATCACAATCATCATCATTCAACACATACCCAGCAGGCTTTACCAGCGATAGAACGAAATCATTTTTGTTTCCGAACAAATCGCCATCATTATCAGCAAACCATGCCACTTCAATGCATTGAACGGGCGATGGGGGGGGATTGTCGGTGGTTGCCTGCGTCCACGTTAAGAGGTTTTCATTGAAATAGACAAAGCGGTCAAGGCAGAAAGTGCCTGACCTTCCGGAGATGTCCATTGTATAAGTACCTGCGTACGGAAAGTCCACGTAAATGTCATAAGGTATTCCGTGACTTTCGGTTACTGCTGCGGATTCATAATTCCAAACATTGTGGCGGTTCTGGGATACTTTAATCCATCCAAGCAGTGCGCCTTTGTCGTAGCCG
>DATLYB010000194.1:0-5210 GCA_035575215.1 Chitinophagales bacterium | reverse complement strand
GTCAAACTCGTTGTAGTTGTGGTTTGAAAACAAAGATGGATGACCTATTTTCATGACCACAAGCTGCCTTGCCTTCAATTAGTTGTGGTTTGAAAACAAAGATGGATGACCTATTTTGTTGTAAGCTGCGTAGTAATACGGCTCAACGTTGTGGTTTGAAAACAAAGATGGATGACCTATTTTAGTTAGTTGCATGAGCTTCTAATTTTCAATAGGTTGCCAAGGTTTCAGGTCAGAAAAAATGCCCCGAAAACATCGGTTTTCGGGGCATTTTTTTGATTTTTTACGCTGAGATTGCTTTTGTTGCAGGGTAGTATTGAATGCATTTTTACATTTTTTTCCTTGTTTGTAACTGGTTCGTAAATGAGTTTTTGATTGAATGATGAATAAGCAGAAGTGAACAGCCGAAAATCGTGAACTTGTTATTAAAAGAATTCTAATTGCTTAGGTGCAGGAGCGAGGGGAGTGTGTTTCACGCCCCAGAAGTTGATGATGTTGCCATACTGCTTGTCGGTAATCTGCACGATGCTCACCTGGCCTTTTTCAGGCAGGAAGCTTTTCACCCTTTTGATGTGCACTTCAGCCGATTCGCTGCTGGGGCAGTGGCGTATGTAAACGGAGTATTGCATCATGGAAAAGCCGTCATTCAGGAGTTTTTTTCGGAAATCGCTGTAGGCTTTCCGGTCGGTTTTGGTTTCTGTGGGCAAGTCAAAAATCACAAACAGCCACATGATGCGGTAGGCGTTTAAGCGGGTGAATGAAGCCTCACCCCCGCTCCCTTTCCGGGGGCGAGAGGTGTTCGGAGATTGTTTCATTTATCTCAAATTCACTTTTGTTAATCCATTTTATCCAAGGTTTTGTCCAACGGGATTTTTCTGGCTGCTTCCCCGCAATGACGGATAGATTAAGTTCTTTTCCGTTCCTTCAAAGCATTTAGCCAGGTTGGCGCTCACGGTGCCGAGCGCAATGGATAAGATGCTTTTTTCTTCTCCAAATACTACATCCGCTGACAGCACATTCAGAAGCTCGATTTTATCTTCACGGGTGATTTCCACATCAATTCCTCGCTGTACACGTTTCCATACGGCTTGGTCAACAAAGGGGCGGAAGGGTTCCATGATGTCATCGGCAAGGCAAAACGCATTGTATTGATTGTGATGATGAATGCCGAGAGCCGGGAGCAGGCCCGAGCCAACAAGTGAACGGGCGGCACTGGCGCGTAAAATGGCATAGCCGTAATTGAGCAGATGGTTGGGTGGTCCGCCATAACGGTCGCGTTTGAATTCATCACCGAAGAGGTTGCGCCAGTAATAGCGCGAGGCTACGCCCTCTGCGTTGCCGGTGTCACCGCTTCTGACGCGTGATGCCCATCGTCTGAGGGGCTCTCCGTTTTTTCCCAGGATTTCCAGCAATGCCGCCTGGTTGCGCAGCTTGGCTTTCACCGTTTGCTGCCAGAGCTGTTTTCGCAGCGGCTCGCTGGCATCAAGCTGCTGGCGCAGCCGCAGGTTGGGCAGATGATGGCTTTCCAGCGGCAGCAGCATGGAAGCCGGCAGGTGCTTTTCATCGCAGAAGATTACTGCCACATTGTTTAATGTGAGCTCGGAAATGGCTGCTTGTGTGATGGTGATGCCCTGCTGGTCTAAAAGCAGGCAGTTGAGGTCCTCCATGGGCGCCTGATTCTGCTCGCCCGTGTCTTTATTGCTGAGTACAAGCTGCCTGTTCCTCACGCTGAGGTGATGCGGACTGCTGATGACGAGGGTGCGTTTGAGCATGGCGGAACTGTTTATCTCTGGTTTGTTCAGATCTGGGGGACTGAAACGCGGTTCGGTCCGAGAAAGTGATTGTCTTTTATTAGAATATAAAAGGGATGGGCAGGAAAGTCAACGAAATAGGCAGTCAAAGAGTGCGGCAGGAAAATTCATATCGCGTAATTTATCGGGAAATGCAATTGACCCGCAAAAAACGTCAGGGAGTGGGAGGAGGGGTGAGGGAGCTGTCAGCACACGGACACTGCGGAAGATATCCTCACTTGTATTCCCTGCCGGAGAACCGGTTGCTGCATTTATGCTTAACCGTCAAGGGCGCAAAGAATGGTAAAGAGAGTTATTTGACCTGCGGGGGTTGCTGTTTTTCAATTTTTTCGATTTTGCCGGTGGGGGATATTTTGAAATCTACCCCTTCAATGAGCATGGTCATATTCACGGGGCTCAGGAGCAGCTTGGGTATGGGCAATCTGCTGAAATCAATGCTGCCCTCCCCATTGGTGAGCGATTTTGGCGGCTCCGTTCCGTGCTGTTTGCGGTAATCTTCTTTGAGCTGCTCATCATTGCGGGCTTCCTGATGGAATTGAAAGGTTGTTTGCCCATTTTTGGAAGTTTTTCTTACGAAATACAATCTGTTTTTCAAATCTTCCTTGCTTAATTCCCATAATTCTTCGGGGTGTTCCTTGTAAAAAAGCACCAGTGTACCAGGTTTCAGCAATCCTTTAATTTTCATTCCTTTCTTTTCGGGCACGAGCGGATGCTCTTTGCGGTGTTCCTTGCTGCTTGCTTTGAAATAAGCAGCGGCATCAATCATTTTAACGATTTGCGCGGCACGTTTTGTCCGGTCTTCATTTTCATAAAGCGCCAGACCGTAGTTTTCGTCATTCTGAACGTAAATCCATTTTTTATAGGGATGTTTTTCTGAGCCGTCCGGATTTTTCTTTACGTCACGATGCTGCTTGAAATCGGGCAGCGGTTCGCTTACATGTGCTTTAATACGCACTTTGCGGATGGGAGTAAACTGTGTTTTTCCTTTTTTGGGAGGAATCAGATACAGTTCATTATCAATCTTATTCTGGATGTCCTGAATTTTGGTTTTCAGTTCTTTTTCTGTTTCGCCCTCAGCATTTTTCAGCTTTTTTTTCAGGGCTTCAATTTCTTTTTTAAGTTTTTTTTCTTCTACTCTTCCGGCTTTGGCTACTTCTTTTACTTTATCGTCAATGATTTTGTCCAGGTCGGCATCGCTGAGGTCGGCAAGTTTTTTCCGAACAACATATTGAATGTCTTTTTCACCCAGCGGCTTGATAGCGCCATAAAATGTATCCTGATGCAGCGAGCCTCTTACGGTATCACCTTTCATGAATTTTGGAACTTTATAAAATGTTTTGCCCTCCCTTTTAATGGTGAAATAATCTTTTCCTTCTTTCTTATGTTTCATGTATTCCGGTAGTGATGACATTTCCTTGTAAACAATTTTGCCTCTTTGCCTCATCTTTCTGAAGCTTTGCTTAGGCACATTGTCGCGATTGGCATAAACCACCAGAATTTCATCTTCCAGCTTCTTTATATCTTCGGTGAAAGTTTCCCATGGTTTAGGGATTTTGATTTTTGTCTTCACGTCACGCTTGCCCTCTTCTTCGGCTTTGCGCCATTGCTCTACAAACGCATCATATTTGTCTTTGGTCATGCAGGCCACGGTAACGGCATCTATGCAATGGTGAATGTGGCTGGCGCGTGATTTCTTTATGTATTCTTCCTGCAGGCCCCATGCTTTTCTGAATTCGGCCACCGTTTGTCCGTTAACAGCCATCACATTGCTGTTGTCGCTTGGTGTTCTGAAAAGGCAGCTCAGGTAGTTTTTGGCAAAGCGGGTGATTAGTCCGGTGTCCACAATCTGGCTGTTTTTGAAGCCTTCTGTAACCTCTTCCATAACGAATCTGTCGTACTTCCCCTTCCAGTAGTCATATTCAAATTTCAGCAGATGGCGTTTTTGAATTAGTTTATCTTTGACGGCTTTGTCCGTTACACGACTTGCATTGATTTTTTTGATTTCTGCATCCAGTTCTTCATATTTTTTCTTCCAGGGTTCAATGCGCTTCAGTATCTCTTCATGATTGTCGAGTTCAAAAGGTGTTTTGTTTTTCTTTATTTCCCGGTTAAATTTTTTTGAGCAAAGCGTTTTATTCATCGTGGAATTATCCCATGAGATGCTGCGGGGGATGGTGTGCTCAATGTCATATTTCGGGTCAGCACCGATGATGTCGCAGATGGAAATGTTGCTGCACTCCCGTTCATAAATTTCGCGTTTGCCCTGTTCTTCCCACAGCAGGTAGCGGGTGATGTCGTCTTCAGTCGGCTCCACATCCTTTCCGCATTCGGCTTTGTACAACTTCTTGATTTCTTTTACTGCATTTTCACGCTTGTCGCGCAGCGTGTCCTGCCATGCTTTCCATGCTGCCCGCTTGTTGGCATCATTCACTTCACGAGCCAGTTCGATGTGGATTCGCGTTGTTGCATCAATCACGCCATCTCTCAGCAACTGGTTAATTAATCTGCGCAACTGGTGCATTGCCCGCATCAAGACAGGATTTTTTATGGATGCGGTTTTTGGCAGCGGAAGCAGTTTCAGTTCTTTTCCGTTTATGATGACCGGGTTTCCGTTTGTGTCTTTTAGTGTTTCGGGTTGAAAACCTTCAAGGTCAGAAGGATGATACAGATTTTGAAGCCGCGCTTCATCACTCACCAAATTGTTGCCAAGAAGGAATTCTGTCACACGGTCGTCAATGCGTTTTACCTTGGCAAATGCGTCTTTGCTGTCAATTTTCTTTAGTTGCTTTTTAAGTAATTCAAAGGCATCGGAGAGCAATGTGCCTTTGTCGTTTTTTTCGTTCCATGTTTTTTCGCCATAAATTGCCTTCATTTTATTTTCCAGATCGGCTTTAATTTTATTTTCCAGATCGGCTTTAAAATTTGGTTCTGCCTCTTTGGAATCGTCACGATAGGTTTTTATAAGGGCGTTAATGGCATTTACTTTTCTTGTTTCATCCGTGTGATTGTCAATGATACGTCCGATTTCTTTTTCAATCATCTCAAGGTCTTCGGGCTTGTCCGATATTTCCTTATCTACTACCTTGTCAATGTTTGCCATGAAAACGGCATGAGAATAAATCAACCCTTTTTTCAGCCAGGGCAGAATGCGGTTGATGGCTTTCAGACTGAGGTTCGCATAGCCCTGCCGGAGTGGAATTTTTACAAACTTTTTCGCGGTGGGTTCATCCAATCCTAATTTCTCTGTTGCAAAGTCCTTCAGTTTTTTTTCATCTTCAAATGCGAATAATACATGCCACAGGTCTTTGTAATCGGCATTTCGCTGAACCGCTTGCCCCTTTCCGTTTGTGGTTTTATAGGTATATGTTTTGGTTCTCCAGTCATCACCCATCACGCTTT
>DATLYB010000193.1:0-8782 GCA_035575215.1 Chitinophagales bacterium | reverse complement strand
GCCCAGCAGCGCATAGCCAAATATGAAGGCGCGGAAGAAGTTATCCCTGACAATGAATTGCGAATCCTTTCATGGAACATTCAGATGCTGCCGCGGATGCTGTTAAAAATCAGCAGAGGACCTATGCGCAGGTCGCGCCTCATTCCGCAGCATATCATTAGCGACCAGGCTGACATCATCGTATTCCAGGAAGCTTTCGACCCCCGCGCAAGACGCATTCTGAAACGAGGATTGAAGGAAAAATATCCTTATATTGCAGGACCTGCCAATTCAGGTGCTTTCCGGCTGAAGACCAACAGCGGCATCTGGATGCTGAGCAAAATACCGTTGAAAGAACTCGGAACGATTGATTTCAAAGATTGCGAGAGCGAATACTGCCTTGCAAGAAAAGGGGCATTGCTGGCAGAAGCGGAATGGCAGGGTGTGAAGTTTCAGATACTCGGCACCCACCTGGAAGCAGGCGGACCTGACAGCATCAAGCGAAATCAATACCGTGAGATTCGCGGGCTGATTGATGAGCATCAGAAGCCGAATGTGCCGCAATTCCTGTGCGGTGATTTCAATACCGACAAAACTGATGCTGACCTTTATCCGGATATGCTCAATATGCTGGATGCTCGCGATGATGATTTAACAGGCGAGTTGGTTTTCACCTCAGATGAAAAACTAAATGACATGAACATTCCTGCTCCCGGAAGAGAAATTCACCGGAAGGTGATTGACTACATCTTGTTCAGGGGAAACGGCTTTGAACCCCTGTCAATGGAGCGTTCTGTCAGACAATACCGGCAGCGATGGAATGAAGAACACAAAGACCTGTCAGACCATAATGCTGTGCTGATGCGAGTGATATTGAAGTGAAACTCTGAACTTCAAACTAATTCTCCAGCCAAGCCTGAACATCATTTGAAATCCTTTCTGCCATCTGTTGTGCAATAATCCGGTTGCCTTCAGCCGTTACATGGCAGTCGTCTGTAAATATTTCAGGCATGTCTTTGAAGATGGCGGTTAAACTGAACGCATAAGGTTTTTCATGGATGCCTGCTTCAATAAGGTTGTACAGCCTCGAAAGAGTTTTTAGCTGAGACGTTGTGTCATTGACGCCATAAAACCTGACAGGCTGAAGAAAATTATAGTAGCCAATTTTTTTTGCCCTGCAGAAGTCATAAGTGTCGCCAATGATTTGCCAATATCGCTCGGAGATTGGGCGCAGTTTGTCATCCGTAAGAGTTTGCCAGCGGAAGTTGTTTTCAAACTGCTGACGTTGCAGGTAGCGAACTGCGCGCGAAATATTTCTGAAAAAAAGAGGAAGGCGTGAAAATGGTCTTTGCCTCATTCTGTTATCGGCAATCACACGAAAGTCCTGCCAGTTGTGCGGGGGCAATTCAAAGCCGGAAGGATATTGCCGGTTGATTTTAAATGTCATCAAATCATTGTAACCGTCAAGGCTCAAAATCATGTTCGGTTCATAATGCCGGAGAATCAGTTGCGTCAGAATAAATTCCTGTTCCGCTACGAAAGCTGAAACGCCTGCATTAATCACCTCAATCTTGCCTGTTTGAAAGCGGGTGTTGAGTTCCTGCTCCAAGTAACGTGCGATGGATTCTTCCGGCAGCTTCCCGCGCGCCACGCTGCCACCCGTGAGGATGATGCGGAATTTGCCGAATTGTTTTTTCAGGGGATAATTTGTTTTGAAACCGTGCGCGTTAAGACCTCCGGTGGAATCAAACATGAAATAGAGGTAGGGATAATCATGCACCGCCATCGGCTCGAGATGACGGTCTTTGAAAGAAAAAACGATGCCGAGGATGGCTTCGGTGAGCAGGGCTACCACAGTTACGGTTAGCAAGGCGAAGAGGCAGTACCGGCTTAATTTCCTCATACCAGCAAATGCGCTTAAAATTAAAGATGCACAAGGAAGTAAACATCATCCAGAATCACCGAACCCTCACCGCAGAACGTCACATCGGCTAATTTATCTAATTTTATGCCCCTCAAAAATTTTATTCATGCCCATCCGCAACGACTGGTCTCGCGATGAAGTCAGTGAAATTTACAACCTGCCATTGTTAGAGTTGATTTATCGCGCTGCCACCGTGCACCGGCAGCATCATGCAACGGGCGAAGTGCAGGTGTGCACCCTGCTCTCGGTGAAGACGGGCGGCTGTCCCGAAGATTGCGCTTATTGTCCACAGGCGGCTCGTTATCGCACCAGTGTCGAAGCACACAAGCTGCTGGATAAAGAAACAGTTGTGGTTGCGGCACGAAAGGCGAAAGAAGCCGGTTCCACCCGTTTTTGCATGGGTGCGGCATGGCGGGAAGTGCGCGACAACCGCGACTTTGACAACGTGCTTGAAATGGTGAAAGAGGTGAATGAACTCGGATTGGAAGTGTGCTGCACGATGGGCATGCTTACCGAAAGCCAGGCGATGCGGTTAAAAGAAGCAGGTCTTTTCGCCTACAACCATAATCTGGACACGTCAGAAAATTTTTATGGCAAAATCATCACTACGCGCAAATACGATGACCGTTTGAAGACGCTCCATCACGTGCGCAAGGCAGGCATCAGCGTGTGCTGCGGTGGAATCATCGGGATGGGTGAAAGCGAAGCTGACCGTATTAACATGTTACACACGCTCGCAACACTTCCTGAGCATCCCGAAAGCGTTCCTGTGAACGCGCTGGTTCCGGTGGAAGGCACTCCGCTGGAAAACCGTTCCCGTGTTTCCGTATGGGAGATGGTAAGGATGATTGCCACTGCCCGAATCCTGATGCCAAAGGCGATGGTGCGTCTTTCAGCCGGAAGGAAAGAGATGACCACCGAAGAACAGGCGCTTTGCTTCCTGGCGGGGGCAAATTCGATTTTCTCCGGAGAAAAATTGCTGACCACACCCAACCCTGATTTTGAAGACGACAGGAAGATGTTTGAATTGCTGGGGTTAAGAGCCTTCACCCCCGACCCCTCTCCGGGGGAAAAGGGAAATGGAGTACATCAAAAACTTCAATCATCACTTGGGAATTAAAAAAATCGCAAGACTCAATGCCCGGTTCATTTATTTCACATCGTCCGAATACCTTTTCCTTCGGAAAAAGGCGGAGTGAGGCTTGTCTCTCTGAATTTCTTTCCAAACGCCAATCCGACCATTCCTTCCGGACGCTTCCCAACAAATCCCATCTCATTGACTTCTGTTCCAATGACTATCTGGGCTTCTCCCGCTCGGCTTTGCTGAGGGATAAAATCAAAAAAGAGTTAGCGCGAATCGGCAATTATCCAGAAGGCTCCACCGGCTCCCGTCTGATTACTGGCAATCATCCGCTGTTTGAAGAATTGGAAGATTCAATCGCAAAATATCATCGCGCAGAGGCAGGTCTGATTTTTAATTCCGGATATGACGCCAATCTCGGATTTTTTTCCTCAGTTCCGCAATACAATGATTTGGTGTTGTTTGATGAATCTGTACATGCTTCCATTCGTGACGGCATCAAACTCACCCGGGGCAAAGCGGTGGAATTCCGTCATAATGATTTAGAGGATTTGAAACAGAAGCTTGAAGGCGATTATGAGAACATCTACATCGCTGTTGAAAGCGTCTATTCGATGGATGGCGATTTTGCCCCTTTGACTGAGTTGACTGAAATTGCCCGCAAGCGGGGGATTAACCTGGTGGTGGATGAAGCCCATGCCACCGGATTATTTGGACCGAAAGGCGAAGGCAGAGTGGCGGAGTTGGGTTTGGAGAAAGATGTATTTGCCCGTATTCACACCTTCAGCAAAGCAGTTGGATGTCAGGGAGCAATCGTGCTCGGCTCCCAAATGCTGAAACAATTTCTTATCAACTTTGCCCGACCATTTATCTTCTCTACCGCTCCATCTTTTCATGCCTTTATTGCTGTAAAATGCGCCTACGACATTCTGTCAAAACAACACCGTAGGATATTAAAAATCAGCATGTTAGTTAATTTGTTTAAACAAACTTTCAATCCATCTGAAGGCATGACTTTGATTCAAAGCGATAGCCCGATTCAAAGCGTCATTATACCCGGAAATAAACAGGCATTGTCCGTTTCGCAGAAGCTGGAAGAAGCAGGTATTTATGCCAAAGCGATTCTTTACCCCACTGTTCCGAGAAACACCGAAAGGATACGATTGGTGATTCACAGTTTTAATACGGAAGAGGAAATTCGTGCTCTGTGTTCTGTGCTTTGCTATCGGTGTCAAAGCGTTAATCACAATCATTGAGCAAATCAATATGAAAGTATTCATCACGGGCATCGGTACCGGAGTCGGAAAAACAGTTGTATCAGCCATCCTGTGCGAGGCATTCGGGGCTGATTATTGGAAACCCATTCAGGCGGGCAATCTCGATGAGAGCGACACGATGGTGGTGAGAAGCCTCGTTACAAATCCTGACAGTGTTTTTCATCCTGAAGTTTACCGCTTTCGCCTTGCCGTATCGCCTCACCAGGCTGCCGCAGATGAGAATAAGGTGATTGAACTATCCCGATTCATTCTAAAAACTGCCAACCACCTGGTGATTGAAGGGGCGGGCGGAGTGCTGGTGCCTCTCACACAAAAATTGCTGATGGTTGATTTGATGAAATTTCTTGAGGTGCCCGTCATCCTTGTTTCGAGGCATTATCTGGGTTCCATCAACCATACCCTTCTTTCCATTGAGGCGCTTCGCTTTCATTCGGTTCCCCTGCTTGGCGTGATTTTCAACGGCAATAAAGACCCCTTTACCGAAGATGTGATTCTTGAAAAGGGGGATGTGCGATTCTTAGGCAGGGTGAAGAATGAACCGCTGGTTGATAACAAGATGGTAAGCCGCTATGCAAAACAGTTCAGGCAGAATTTAGGCGATTTGTTTGCCTGAATGCTGAAGCCAGGTTTTAACAATTTATCATTTATGCAATTTCTTCTACCGTCTTGTTTTCGAGCACATACAAATCAAACACGCCCTTTCAAGGGCAGGTAACTTGGCAAGATGAAGGCTAATCACTTCGTGTGCTTCTTCCAGGTCACATCCAACAGATGCTTATTGTGAATTACAACTTCCATCTCAGACGGTTTTTAATTCAGCTGTATTGTTTTTCATTTTTAAAGGTTCCTTTGGTCCTAAAATTTCCTGTATCTCCTTGTAATCAAGCACTTCTTCCACCAGCAGATGCTGCGCCATTTTTTCCAGCAGTTCCTGCTTTTCCAGCAGCAAATCTTTTGCCTCTGCATAGCATTGCCGGATAATGGTTGTCACTTCCTCATCAATGAGCTGCTCCATACTTTCCGACCTGCGGTCAACGCCTATCGCCTCGCCCAGAAAGCGCGGACCCGAGCGATTGACCAATGACAGGTTGGGCAGCTTTTCGCTCATGCCGTACACCGTCACCATGCTGCGCGCCAGCTGTGCCACTTTTTCCAGGTCGTTGGCTGCCCCGGTGGATATATCTCCGAAGATAATTTCCTCAGCCGCCCGACCGCCCAGCAGTCCTTTGATTTTTCCCAGCAATTCGCTTTTCGACATCAGGTAGCGGTCTTCCAGCGGCATTTGCAGGGTGTAGCCGAGTGCGCCAAAACCTCTGGGAACGATAGAAACTTTTTGCACCTCGTCCGCCCCGGGGGTGAAGTAACCTACTATGGCATGACCCGATTCGTGGTAAGCCACTATCTTCCGTTCGCGCTCGTTAATCAGCTTGTTTTTCTTTTCCAGTCCGGCAATCACGCGCTCTATTGCCGCCTCGAAATCCTGCATGGTGACGGCATCGCGGTTGTTGCGCACGGCAAGAATTGCGGCTTCATTGCACACATTGGCAATTTCGGCTCCCGCAAAGCCGGGCGTTTGGGCAGCCAGTCTGTGCAAATCGGCATCGCTGGCGAGCTTCAGGGAACGTGTGTGCACTTTAAAGATGGCTTCCCTGCCTTTCATGTCGGGCTTGTCAACGAGCACCTGCCGGTCGAAGCGTCCGGGACGCAGCAGGGCGGGGTCCAGCACGTCAGGACGGTTGGTGGCGCCCATGATAATTACGCCTGCGCCCGGGTCGAAGCCGTCCATCTCAACAAGAAGCTGGTTGAGCGTGTTTTCACGTTCGTCATATCCGCCACCGACCACCGTGACGCCTCCGCGGCTTTTTCCGATGGCGTCAATCTCGTCAATGAAGATGATGCAGGGGGCATTGTTCTTTGCTTCATTAAACAAATCGCGCACGCGTGCCGCGCCCACGCCCACAAACATCTCCACGAATTCCGAGCCGCTGATGCTGAAAAACGGCACGCCCGCTTCCCCCGCCACCGCTTTTGCCAGCAAGGTTTTCCCCGTGCCCGGAGGACCCACCAGCAGCAATCCTTTGGGCAGCTTGCCTCCCAGCCGCGTGTATTTTTTAGGAGCTTTCAGAAATTCCACCACCTCCCTGACTTCTTCCACCGCTTCATCCACACCGGCAACGTCTTTGAAGGTTACGGGATTTTTGGGTTTCTCGGCTTGAATTTTCGCCTTGTTCCGTCCGAGGTCAAGCATGCTGCCATGCCCCATTCTGCGAAACAGGAATCCCCACAGTGCAACAATAAAAATGAAGGGGAGCACCCAGTTCAGGAAAATATCCCGTACTGTATTCTTTTCTATTTTCCCGAAGTAATTCACTCCAGCCGCATCAAGTTGTTCCAGCAGCCGGGCATCCTCTATATTGGGCGGACGCATCACGATAAATTGCCGCTTCATCTGCTCTTCAATGGCTTTAATCCTGAGCCGCCACGGAGTGGAGGGACCAGTGCCGATTTTAAAATCCTGCAAGGAACTGCCGCCATCTTTAAATTCACCGATGATGCGGTCAGGTTCAATCACTATGCTTTCTATCTGCTGCTCTGCAAGTTTTGCCTTGAATTCTTTATAGCTGATTTCCCGAAAGTTGCCGGTGCCTGAAAAGAAAAGCCATTGCGCTCCAAATATGAGCGCAATGGCAATTACAAAATACCAGATTGATAACTCAGTTCTTTTTTTCAATTGCTTCATGTTTCTCCGCATTTCTATTAATCTCTCCGCCACGTAACAACCAAAGTGCCTGCCACTATAGGGCTCCCGGAAAGAACTACATCCCAAACGCGTAATAGTAAACACCCGGAATATCTTCATAGACGCCTTCGAGCATCACGCCTCCTTTTTTGCTTTCGAGCGCGCGCACCAGGTCATCCACTGTTTTCACCGGTTTGCCGTCCACTTTCGTGATGATGAACCCTTCGCGCATATCGGTGTGCTTGCGGAGTTTACCTGCATAGAGTTTTTTCACTTTCACTCCACCGCTGATGTCAAGCTTTCGGGCGGTCTTGCTGTCAATGGGTTCAAAGTCGGCACCGAGCACGGTTAAGACTTCTTTGCGTTCTTTTTCCACCATAGCAATTTGCCCCTGCACGTTATGGAGCTTCACTTTGAATTCTTTCGTTTTGCCGAAGCGGTCCACTTTCACCGTCACTTCATCGCCCGGGCGGTGGCGTGCGATGAGTTCCTGCAACTCGGGCGCGCTCTTCACGGGGGTGCCGTTCACTTCCAGTATCACGTCACCGGCTTTGATACCGGCTTCTTTTGCCGCGCTGTTTTCCGTGAGGCTGTCCACAAACACCCCGCTGCTCACTTTCAAATCTTTCTCTTTCACCAGGTTACCGTCAACGCCTCTTATCAGCACACCCAGATAGCCTCTCTGCACCACGCCATATTTCAGCAGGTCATCCACCACCTTGCTGACGAGGTTGGAAGGCACAGCAAAGCCATAGCCCGCATAGGCGCCCGTGGGGCTGGCAATAGCGGTATTGATGCCCACCAGTCCGCCCTGCAGGTTCACCAGCGCGCCACCGCTGTTGCCCGGGTTGATGGCAGCATCGGTCTGGATGAAGGCTTCAATGGCATGGCGGTCTTGCAGGATGTTGATGTTGCGCGCCTTGGCGCTGACGATGCCTGCGGTAACCGTGGAGTTCAGGTTGAACGGATTACCCACCGCAAGCACCCATTCGCCCACGCGCACGTTGTCGGAGTTGGCAAACGGAATGGTGGGCAGGTCTTTTTCTTTAATCTGTATCAGCGCCAGGTCGGTGGCGGGGTCGGTGCCCACCACGGTGGCTTTGTAAGTGCGGTTATCATTGAGAATGACCTCTATGTCATCGGCATTAGCGATGACATGGTTGTTGGTGATGATGTAGCCGTCAGCGGTGATAATCACTCCGGAGCCGCTGGAGAGCTGCACCTGCGGATCTTTTTTCTGTGGTGATTCAAAGCGGAAGCGGGGTCCGAAAAAATCCTTGAACAGGTCGTCACCGAAAAAGTCGCGGAACGGGTCGGGAATGTCGCGGTAAGTTTCCTGCCGCTGAATGGTTTGGCTTGATTTGATGTGCACCACGGCAGGCATGGTCTTCTCGGCAGCTTCCGTAAATTGCAGCGGAGTCAGTTCGCCTTTGTCGTTTACCGTGTAGGCGACACCGGCAGCGGGAACCGGCTCGGCTTTTTCCATCGCTGCGGGTATAGTCTTTTCCTTCTCTTCAGTCAGGTCAGCATAATGGTAAGCTGCAATGGTGATGGCGCTGCCCACCATGGCTGCCAGCAGGAAAACGAATGTTTTTTTCATGGTTGTTTCCTCCTGTAGGTTTTAAATTTTATTGATGACTTGTGACTTTCTTTTGTTTTATGCGTTTAGAATTTCTGCTGATGGTTTATAATGTTGACTTGGAACGAAATGCGGATACATCTTCCTCCGTATGATGATGAAACTCTGCTGCGGCAATATGGCGGCTGCATCATGATAGCTT
>DATLYB010000192.1:0-8849 GCA_035575215.1 Chitinophagales bacterium | reverse complement strand
AGGGTTGCCCCAGCACCATTCTGCCAATATTCTCGGGATGGAAGCCGTCCACGTCCTTGGCGGGATTAATCGCAAGCGTGATTTTTTGCTCGTCAACATGCCTGGGCAGCGGCATCTGCACGATGAAGCCGTCAATATCAGTGTCGTTGTTCAGCTCATCCACTTTTTTCAGCAGTTCTTTTTCGGAAACGGTGTCCGGCAATCGTACCAGCGTTGACCTGAATCCGACATATTCACATGATTTCACTTTGTTGGCGACATAGGTTTCGCTCGCGCCATCATTGCCAACGAGCACAGCTGCAAGATGCGGGATTTTGCCGTCCGCCTTTTTGATTTTCTCCACTTCGGTTTTGATTTCGTCTTTTATTTCAGCGGAGAGTTTTTTACCGTCAAGAAGTGTCATTCATTTCTTTTTAAGCAGATAAACACATAGTTCACGTTTTCTATGTGCCTATGTGGTGAATCAAATCATCTAATCGTTTAGCTTCAGCACGGCCATGAACGCCTGCTGCGGCACTTCCACCTTTCCAATTTGGCGCATCTTCTTTTTCCCTTTTTTCTGCTTCTCCAAAAGCTTGCGCTTGCGCGTGATATCACCGCCATAGCATTTTGCAGTCACATCCTTACGCAGGGCGCTGATGGTTTCTCGTGCGATGATTTTCGCGCCAATGGCAGCCTGTATGGCGATGACGAACTGCTGGCGCGGCAAGAGTTCTTTCAGCTTCTCGCACAGCCGCCTTCCGAACTCATACGCCTTGTCACGGTGGATAAGTGATGACAACGCATCCACGTTCTCTCCATTCAGCTTGATGTCGAGCTTGATGAGGTCGCCCTTTCTGTAATCCAGGGGGTGGTAGTCGAAAGATGCATAACCGCGCGAGATGGATTTGAGCTTGTCGTAAAAATCGAAAACGATTTCTGCCAGCGGCATTTCGAAAGTCAGTTCAACACGCGTAGGCGTGAGATAAACCTGGTTTTTCAGAATACCCCGCTTGTCCAGGCATAGCTTCATGATGCTGCCAAGATATTCGGGCTTGGTAATCACCTGGGCTTTAATCCAGGGCTCTTCAACATATTCCAATTGTTCGGGAGGCGGCATGTCAGCCGGATTGTTCATCAGCAGCTTTTCTCCTTTTTTGGTGTAAGCATAATACGAAACGTTAGGAACAGTGCAAATTACTGACATGTCAAACTCGCGTTCGAGTCGTTCCTGCACAATATCTAAATGGAGCATTCCCAAAAATCCGCAGCGAAATCCGAAGCCGAGGGCAGCCGATGATTCAGGCTCGAAAGTGAGTGAAGCATCATTGAGTTGTAGCTTCTCCAGCGATTCGCGCAGCTCTTCGAAGTCATCGGTGTCAACCGGATAAATTCCGGCAAACACCATCGGCTTCACATCTTCAAATCCCTTCACCGCTTCCCTGCAAGGCTTGTGCACGTGGGTGATGGTGTCGCCTACTTTGATTTCGCGTGACTGCTTGATGCCAGTGATGATGTAGCCCACGTTGCCGGCAGATAATTCCGGCTGCGGAACATATTCTAACCGCAATACCCCCACTTCGTCTGCTTCGTATTCCTTGCCCGTGTTCACGAATTTCACTTTATCCCCTTTGCGGATGGTGCCGTTGAAGATGCGGTAATAAGCAATCACTCCCCGATAGGCGTTGAACACCGAGTCGAAAATCAGAGCTTGTAACGGCTCATTGGGGTCGCCTTTCGGGGAAGGGATTCTCTCGATGATGGCATTGAGGATTTCATCCACGCCCTGTCCGGTTCTTCCGCTGGCGAGGATGATGTCGGATTCTGCACAGCCGATGAGGTCGCGGATTTGCTCCTTGGTTTCTTCAATCATGGCGCCCTCCATGTCAATCTTGTTTACGATGGGGATGATTTCCAATTCATGACCGATGGCGAGGTAGAGGTTGGAAATGGTTTGCGCCTGGATGCCCTGCGTGGAATCAACCAGCAGCAGCGCCCCCTCGCAGGCTGCGATAGAGCGCGACACCTCATAGGAAAAGTCAACATGACCGGGCGTGTCAATCAGATTGAGAATATAGGGCTGCCCCTTGTGCGTGTAATGCATCTGAATCGCATGGCTTTTAATGGTAATGCCGCGCTCGCGTTCCAAATCCATGCTGTCGAGCACCTGCTCCTTCATCTGCCGTTCGGAAAGCGTGTGCGTGGTGTCAAGCAAGCGGTCAGCCAGCGTGCTTTTGCCGTGGTCAATATGAGCGATGATGCAAAAATTGCGGATGTTTTTCATTTGGAGCGGCAAAGATAGGAAGGTTAGCTGTGAGATATTAGACGGGAGATGTTAGATAGAAGGCATTGACAGGATGCTGCAATAGGCAAAGAAAATGCCCCGGCCAAATTATCCAAGAAGTTTTTCTTATCTACATAATATAAAAGCATTTTTTTCTGATGCCTGCCTTGCTTCTATGAAATGATTCAGCACCTCTTCCTGTGAAGGAAAAAGAAACGGTGAACGTTGAAGGGAAGCTGATTCCGAAAGCGATGCGGAAGACGAATCATCAAAAGATAATTCAGCGGTCGCGGAAAGTGCTGCCGATTTAATTGCAAGCCGCCCGCAATTGAACATCCCAATCCAACGTCTTCTTATATCCGGGTGCCGGGAAAGGAAGTGAAGGAAATTGCCTTGTCTTCACGATAAATTCCCGCTTCACGGAGATAAAATCTCAACGGAAATCGCTATTTTGCAAGAGGCAGTTAACAATTATTTCACTGCATCCGTAAGAATCTTTTGCGAGTCTGCTCAATTCGAAAGCAGATTATGCGTTAAAGATTTGTCATGTCTCCGGGCAAAATAACATCCGCTCTGTTTGTTCTGGCAGCAACAGCCGGCTTTTTCATTTTCACAGTCAATAAAGAAGAAACCTCCGCATCCGATTTATCTGCCTCTTCAGTTACCCCCGTTTCGGAAGCCGTCAGCCTGAAAACCTTGTATGATATTCCCGTGAAGGATTATGAAATTGCATTTCACAAGGTCAAAAAGGGACAGTTTCTTGGCGACCTCCTTGGCAGTTACGGCATTGACCAGCGTCTGCTTTTCGGAATGGAACAGAATTACAAAGATGCGTTTGATGAAAGGCGCCTCAAAGCCGGAAATCAATATGCCTTGTTTATCCCGAAGGGATTTTATCAAAAGCCGGATTACTTCATTTATGAAATCAATGATGTGGATTATGTGGTGTATGATTTCACCAGGAATAAAATTTACACCGGTGCCAAGCAGGTGAGTTTCAAAAGAAAGAATGCCGCAGGAATCATCCGGTCATCCCTTTACAAAACTTTTGATGAGAACCATCTCGACCCGCAATTAGGAATGGAACTCTCGGATATTTTCGCTTGGGTTATTGATTTTTACAAGCTGCAGCAGGGCGACAAGTTCAAGGTGATTTACGAGGAGAAGATTATTGATGACAAGCCGGAGGGAGTTCACAGGGTGCTGGGCGCTGTTTTCAGTCATGCAGGAAATGATTTTTATGCCTTTTATTTTCAGCCTGATAGCGAAACCGGAGGGGATTACTTCGATGAATCAGCCAACAGCCTGCGCAAAGAATTTCTCAAGGCGCCTCTCAAATTCAGCCGAATATCTTCCCGGTATTCCGGAAGCAGGCTTCATCCTGTGCTGAAGAAGTATAAACCTCATCTGGGTGTGGATTATGCGGCTCCAACGGGAACGCCCATTCTTGCGGTAGGTGACGGCATCGTGACGGAAGCACAGTATAACCGCAACAATGGTAATTACGTGAAGATTCGCCATAACAGCACCTATTCTACGCAATACCTGCACATGTCCCGGTTTGCAGGCGGGATAAAACCCGGAGCGAAGGTTTCACAAGGTCAGATTATCGGGTATGTGGGAAGTACAGGTCTGGCAACGGGACCGCATGTGTGTTTCCGCTTTTGGAAAAATGGCTCACAAGTTGACCCGTTCAAGGTGCAGGTTCCTCCCTCCAAGCCTGTTGATGAAAAATACAGAAGCGAGTATGACAGGCAGATGGCTTCCTTGAAAAGCGAGTTAGATGCGATGACGTATTGAGGATTGTGAAGTGACGGACGTTTACCAGAACCATTAACCCGCTCAGAAAAATCCCACCTGGAGCACTACTAAATCGTATTTTCATTACCTTGCTCTGGTTCTGCAAGACATGGGCAGCATTACAAGACGCGAACTCATAAACCAAATAAAAGGGAAAAGGTCATTCCTTTGCGTGGGGCTCGACACGGATATCAATAAATTGCCCGAACAATTCAAAGACAGCACCGACCCTGTTTTTGAGTTCAACAAAGAGATAATTGATGGCACGCAGGAGTTTTGTGTCGCCTATAAATTAAACATGGCGTTCTACGAAGCGCTGGGCGAGCGGGGATGGCGAAGTCTTTACAAGACTCTGAACTATATTCCAAAAAATATCCTGAAGATTGCCGATGCCAAAAGAGGCGATATCGGCAATACGAGTGCGATGTACGCCAAGGCTTTTTTTGAAACTCTCAACTTCGATGCCATTACGGTTTCCCCTTACATGGGCGAAGATTCCGTGCTGCCTTACTTTAATTACAAAGACAAATGGGTGATTATTCTGACGCTGACCTCCAACCACGGCAGTCATGATTTTCAAATGCTGAAAACGGGGAAAGAATATCTGTTTGAAAAAGTAGCCCGGAAAATCAAAAGCTGGGGCACTCCGAAAAACACCATGCTGGTGGCTGGTGCCACCCATCCTGAGATGATTGAAAAAATACGCTATATCGTTCCTGACCATTTTTTGCTGGTGCCCGGCATCGGTGAGCAGGGAGGTGACCTGTCGAAAATTTCAGAGAAAGCATTAACCAGCGAAATCGGATTGCTTGTCAACGTATCGCGGAGCATCATTTATGCCAGCCATAAGAGCGATTTCAGGATAAAATCCGTCAAAGCCGCCTACCAGATTCAGCGCGAGATGGAGATGATATTGAAGAAAAAGAAGCTGTTGTAATTCACTTATGATGTCCGAAGAGCTTCTTTATTACATCTGGCAGCATCGGCTATTCGATAATGATGGATTGCTGACCACTTCCGGTGAATCGGTGACGGTGGTTCATCCCGGCATCCGCAATCCTGATTCCGGTCCCGATTTTACGCAGGCGAAGGTCAGAATCAACGATGATTTGCTGGCGGGCAATATCGAAATTCATGTAAAAACCTCCGATTGGAACCGCCATAAGCATCAGCTTGACCGGTCATATTCAAACGTGATATTGCATGTCGTTTTTCATGATGATGTGAAGAAGAGCCTCCCCGCGGCATTTCCTACGCTTGAGCTGAAAGACAAGATGAACCCGCAGGTTCTCAGCCGCTACCGGCAGTTGATGAACAGCTCAAGCTGGATCCCCTGTGAACCGCAAATCGGGCAGGTAAGCAGCCTTTACGTCACCAGCGGTCTGCAGCGGATTCTGGTTGAAAGATTGGAACAGAAAACAAAGGAAGTGCTGGAGCTGTACCATCAGAATAAAAACTCGTGGGAAGCGACACTTTACCAAATCACTGCGCGAAATTTCGGATTGAAAGCAAATGCCGATGTATTCGAGCGTCTGGCAAGGACGCTTCCGCTCAGCATCATCGCCAAACACAAAAACAGTTTGCTTCAGATTGAATCGCTCGTATTCGGACAGGCTGGAATGCTGGAAAGAGCGTTCAGGGAGGATTACCCCAATTTGCTGAAAAAAGAATATCAGTTCCTCCGAAAAAAGTACAGCCTTCAACCTTTACAGGTGCATCTGTGGAAATTTATGCGCCTGCGCCCGCCCTCTTTTCCAACCGTGAGGCTGGCACAGTTTTCCAGGCTGCTCTACAACTCGACCCATCTTTTTTCCAAAATGCTCGAAGCTGTAAATGCGAAGCAAATTGCAGGGCTGTTTCAATCGGAGCCGTCAGACTATTGGCTGAATCATTACCGCTTCGATGTTGCCTCCGTTAAGCGTGAAAAAAAGCCGGGTGAAGACTTCATTCATACCCTCATCATCAATGCAGTGGTGCCGGTCATGTTCATTTATGGAAAATCAAAGGGCGACAGAGTTCTGCAGGAGAAGGCACTCGCTTTGCTCGAACAGCTTCCTTGCGAAAAGAACTCTGTCATCGCCAAATGGCAAAGCATCGGGATTCGTCCGCGCTCGGCATTCGACAGCCAGGCATTGCTGCAACTGAAAAAAAAATATTGCAGTGAAAAGAAATGCCTTCATTGTTTTATCGGGAATAAACTGCTCAGGGGAACATAGGGCAGGAAGTAGGCAACAGAAGCGGCACCTATTCCAACACGGTATCTCTTATAATTTCCACACATTCCATCAGTTGCTCTTCTTTGATGATTAATGGAGGAGCGAAGCGAATTTTATCACCGTGCGTGGGCTTGGCAAGTAAGCCGTTGTCCATGAGCCTGAGGCATAACTCCCATGCAGCATCCGGATGGGCTGATTGCACGGTGATGGCATTCAGCAATCCTTTTCCCCTGACTTCCTTAATCAGCGGGCTTTCAATTTTTTTCAGCTCTTCGCGGAAGATGTTTCCGAGCCGGAAAGAATTTTCCGCCAGATTTTCTTCCCGGAGCACTTCCAGAGCTGCCATCGCTACCCGGCAGGCAAGCGGATTTCCGCCAAAAGTAGAGCCGTGTTGTCCGGGCTTCAGCACAAGCATCACTTCATCGTCAGCCAGCACTGCGGAAACCGGGAGCACACCGCCCCCCAGGGCTTTTCCTAAAATCAAAATGTCAGGCTTTACTTCTTCATAGTCGCAGCAGAGCATCTTGCCGGTTCTGCCCAGCCCGGTTTGAATTTCATCAGCAGCAAACAATACATTCGCCTGCCTGCACAAGCTAAAAGCGCCTTTGATATATCCGTCATCCGGCACCAACACGCCCGCTTCCCCCTGAACCGGTTCGACAAGAAATCCGCAAACGGTATCATTCTGAAGCGCGTTTTCAAGTGCAGGCAAATCATTGTAAGGAATCACCACCAGCCCGGGCATGTAAGGACCGAAATTGTTTCGCGCACCGCTGTCGGTGGAGGCGGAAATAACGGTAGTGGTTCTGCCGTGGAAGTTATTTGCGCAGAAAATTATTTTCGCCTGATTTTCGGGCAAGCCTTTCTTTTCATAGCCCCATTTGCGCATAAGTTTGATGGCGCTTTCGACCGCTTCCACACCCGTATTCATCGGCAGCACGCGGTTGTAGCCGAAATATTCGCACACATATTTTTCAAATTCGCCCAACACGTTATTGTAAAACGCGCGCGAGGTGAGGGTGAGCACGTCTGCCTGCTCATGCAGCGCTTTCAGTATTTTCGGATGACAATGTCCGTGACTGAGCGCGGAATAGGCGGAAAGAAAATCATAATACTTCTTGCCCTCCGCATCCCACACGTAAACGCCCTTTCCCTTTTTCAGCACTACCGGCAGCGGCTGATAATTGTGAGCGCCATACCGTTCTTCCAGTTCAATAGCCAAAGGAGTGGTTACAGTTTCCATCTTTGAAAATGTTTGCGATAAAATTAGGGATTTTGAGCGGTGGTATTCCACTCGATTTTTTTCCTATGAAGATGGCTGAATGTTCGATATGCCGAACTTTTGGAAGTTTGGCAAATGTCACTTCCTCTTCGCACTTTTCTCAATCAAATCTCCGACTTCAGTTATCCTCTGCTGCAATTCCTTCGCCTTCTGCTGCTGGTAATCCCTGTCGGTCAGCAGGCGTTTAAGCTCCGGGCTTTGGGAGTAGTCAATGCCCATGGTGCGATACATATTTTCAATCAGGCTGAATGAGTAGGCGAGGATTTCGGGATCGAAGATGATGTTTTGATATGGAACGGCTGCTGGTTCGTATGGAACGGCAGTCGTGACAGCGGAGCGTTGTGACTTTAATTCCTCAACCGTCTTACTCATCTGCTCAAATTGCGGCAGCAACTGCGACAGCGTCAGCTTCATGTTATCCACTTCTGATTTCAGCGCGTCTATTTCTTTTTGCTGACGTTCGGCAACTTCAGCAAGCTCGCTGCCGTTCAATCCCACCAGCACATTCACATAACTCATCAAATCATTATCGGATGCCGACCATGCTCTGCCGACAATCCTGCGGTAGTCGCCCGGTTTCATGTTCGCTGGGCTTACCGCCATGCCGTAACCGTCATTGCGTCCCGATGGCAGGATGTAATCGCCAATAGTCACTCTGCCATACACCTTTGCTTTCACCTGTCCGAGGAAGGCGATTTTTTCGTAATTGATTTTTTCACCGGCAGGCGGTTCGTTGCCTAACACAACCGGGCTGAGGGAAACCACCATGAAATTGTCAGCGTCAGCCGTGTTTTTGGAAATCTTGCCGCCCTTCACACCCACAATATCCCCAAATGAAAACTGCTCGGCATGATTCTGTTTTTCGAGCCATTCGGCATAATCGCCCGAGCCGGAGGAATACGCCACACCCAGATTGGCAAACACAAACGACTGATATGCCGCCTCCTCCGCAATCGTCAGCGCGATGTTGATGGCAGCATACACGTTCCATGACGGGATGGGCGAGCACACCACCGCTCCCAAACCCACGCAGGGCGTGGTGGAGGTGGCCGCGGCTATCTGTTCGGCAATAGCGTTGGTGAGGCTCAGCGCAAAAAGGGTGGTGTGCAGGATGTATTCAGGGTCGGTGAGGACATCGGTGGCGTTTTGTCCCTCGATGCGCCCGCGCACTTCATTATCGCTGAAGAAAGTAATGTAGTTGTTGTCAACATCCGGAAAGTCCATGCCGCTGAGCCTGACGGCAAGGCCGTTGGCTGATTCGGTGCCCGAAGTGTTTTCAATTATGGCG
>DATLYB010000191.1:0-17305 GCA_035575215.1 Chitinophagales bacterium | reverse complement strand
GACTTGGCTCTGCAATCATATTTCATTTCACCATCTCTAAAAACTCGTCTTCGTTAATCACTTTCACCGTACCAATTTTTTTTGCCTTCTCTAATTTGCTGCCGGGCGAACTGCCCACCACAAGGTAATTCAGCCTGGCGCTTACGGAGCTTAAATTCTTTCCGCCATTTTTCTCTACCAGCTCTTCGGCTTCATCGCGTGAAAATTTTTCAAGAGTGCCTGTGAAAAGAAATGTCTTACCTTCCAGTTTGTTGGAAACGAGGTGCGATGTTTTATCCGCCCTGATGTTCACTCCCAGCTTTTCCAATTCCTGGATGAGGCGGATATTGTCTTTGTTATGAAAGAATTCAACCAGGGAGTGCGCCACTTTTGGTCCGATGTCTTCGAGTGATTCAAATTGCTCCGCGCTCCAGTCTTTGAATTCGAGAAGATTGCTCACGGCATCGGCAAGCGTTTTTGCTGTTGTTTCACCCACATAACGGATTCCCAATCCGTAAATCAGGCGGGGCAGCGGCTGATTTTTTGATGCTTCTATAGCGGCTTTGAGGTTGCTTACGGATTTCTCACCGAATTTTTCCATTTTCAAAATCTTATCATAGTCGAGGCGGTAGATATCGGCAATGCTTTTTAACAATCCGGCTTCGTAAAATTTATGAACGATTGCTTCGCCCAGTCCGCGAATGTCCATCGCTCCTCCGGAAGCGAAATGAATGATGCGTCCAACTACCTGCACCGGGCAATTCACATTCACACACCGGATGATGGCTTCGCCTTCTTCCTTCACCAACTTAGAGCCGCACGATGGACACTCTTTGGGGAAATGGACAATTTTTTCATTGCCGTTGCGCGCTTCGGGAATGGATTTCACGATGTAGGGAATCACATCACCAGCGCGCTCAATCAGCACCATGTCGCCAATCCGCACGTCTTTCTCTTTGAGGATATCTTCGTTGAAAAGCGAGATGCTGGAGATGGTGACACCGGAAAGAGAAACCGGCTCCACTTGAGCGATAGGAGTGATGGCGCCTGTGCGTCCCACACTGAAGAAAACATTATTCAGCCGCGTGGTGGCTTGCCGCGCCTTGAATTTATACGCCATAGCCCAGCGCGGATGATGCGAAGTGGCGCCCGTCAATTCCTGCAAACGATACTCATTCACCTTCACCACCATGCCGTCAATCTCATAAGGGAACGTATCGCGCTTCTGCTGCCAGTGCTCGCAGAACTGCACGACCTCTTTGATTGTGCTGCACACCTTCTTGAGTTCAAACGGTGTTTTGAATCCTAATTTATAAAGCATTTCCAGCGCTTCGCTGTGCTTTTTTATTTTATCCCGCAGCAAATTTTTCCCATGCGCATCCACCGCATAAGCAAGATGATAGACGAATCCCTCCAACCCCCTGCGAGCCACTTCCTTCGCGTCCTGCATGCGCAGCGCACCCGATGCGGTGTTGCGCGGATTCTGAAAGACAGGCAATCCTTCTTCCATCCGTTTCTCGTTTATTGCCCGGAATTTCTCTTTATTGATAATCACCTCTCCCCGCAACTCCGCTTTTTTGATTCCATGCTTTGAAAACTTTGCTGACAGCGGCAGCGAACGCAGCACTTTCACGTTGTTGGATATTTCTTCACCCACTATTCCATCACCGCGGGTGGCTCCGCGAACAAGGCGGTCGTCTTCATACACCAGCGCAATGCTTGCTCCGTCAAATTTTGGCTCCACGCAATATTCGATATGCTCAGCCTCGGTAAGTTCCCGCACTCTGCGGTCAAACTCCATCAGGTCGGCTTCGTCATAAGAATTATCGAGCGATAGCATCGGGACAAGATGCTTCACCTCAGGAAATTCTTTCGTAAGTGCATATGCAACACGCTGGGTGGGCGAATCGGGGGTGACCAGCTCGGGAAAGGCTTCCTCTGTTTTTTTCAGCAATGTGAAAAGCCTGTCATATTCGTAATCGCTGATGACGGCATCATTTTTCACATAATATCTCCAATCATGGTAGTTGATGACATCCCGGAGGCGGACGACCAATTTCTCCGCCTCCTTTCTGTGAGCGGGAGGTAAGGTGATTTTCAAAAGCTGTTTGGTGAAACGAATGAGTTCTTGCTGTTGGGATTCTGAATACATAGCTTCTGCTCCCTGATACCCGGTGAAAAAAAATTGATTACCGTTTCTGCTTTTATGATAACAACTTGTCAATCGCGGCAGCCAATTTACGGTCTCTTTCGGTTATCACATCTCCGGCATCATGCGTGCTGAGATGAATTTCCACTTTATTCCAAACATTTATCCAGTATGGGTGATGATTGTGCTTCTCAGCCAGCATCGCCACACGAGTCATGAATCCAAAGGCTTCATTGAAATCCTTAAACTCGAATCTTCTGATGAGACGATTGTCTTGTTCGGACCACATGAGAGTAACTTTTTTATTTTTTAAAAAATTTTTGCCCTGCTATACTAATCACAATCCTTTTTCCGCTGAAATCTGAAGCATCCGTTCAATCGGCTTTCTTGCTTTCTCAATAATGCCTGGCGGCAAGGTCACTTCCGGCTGCTCATATTCCATGCAGAGATACAATTTCTCAAGGGTGTTCAGTTTCATGTGCGGGCAATCATTGCAAGCACAGGAATTATTTGGCGGGGCTGGAATAAATGTTTTGCGGGGTGATTTCATCTGCATTTGGTGGAGTATTCCCGGTTCGGTGGCTACAATAAATTCCGTGGCGCTGCTCCGCATGGTGTATTTCAGCAGTCCGGTAGTGCTGCCTATAAAATCAGCAAGCTCCAGAACTGCTTCTTCACATTCGGGATGGGCGATAAATTCAGCACGGGGATGCTGTTCTTTCAGCCTGATAATCTTTTCAAGCGAAAAAATTTCATGCACCATACAGGTTCCGTTCCATAACACCATTTGTCTTCCTGTTTTTTTCATCAGGTATCTGCCGAGGTTTCTGTCGGGCGCAAATATTATGGGCTGTTCTTTTGGCACGCTTTCAATAATCTGAACCGCATTTGTTGACGTGCAACAGATGTCGGTAAGTGTTTTCACTTCGGCAGTGCTGTTCACATAGGTGATAACAACATGTTCAGGATACCTGGCTCTGAATTTGGCAAACTCCTCAGCCGGACAGGTGTCGGCAAGCGAGCAGCCAGCCCGCAAATCAGGAATCACCACTTTTTTATCCGGAGATAAAATCTTGGCTGTTTCCGCCATGAAATGAACTCCGGCAAACACAATCATATCAGCTTTGGTTTCAGCAGCCTGCTGTGACAAACCCAAACTGTCGCCTATGTAATCTGCAATATCCTGGATATCGGCATCCTGATAATAATGTGCCAGGATAACGGCATTTTTTTCTTTCTTTATCCTGTCAATCTCAGCGAATAAATCCAGCGAAGGATTTATTTCCAAATCCAGATATCCTTTCTGCTTCAGGAATTTTTTAGCTGCTTCAGAATTTGTCCACTGCATGAATGATTTATCTTTTTTTAAAAGAAACTTATCATCTTTTATTAACTGTGTGAATTTGTTGATATTTTTTTTATAATAAGCTTGCATAATTGCTGATGTGGACGAAAGGTACAACAATTAACAGGACGATTTGATTTCATTCAGTTGAAAATCAATTTTTAATACGCTTATTCACCCGGTGTGTAGAAATGGAGATGTTCGTAAAAATTTTTGAAATGAAGGTTTAGAAAGTCGGGTTTTTATGTGGAAAGAAGCAATGTTTTCGACATAGAAAATCGTGCTGCTGATTATCCACATGGAATTTTAAGACACCCAACAACGAGTTAACACCAGCTAACATTGTTATTCACTCAGCTAATATTCATAAGCTGATTTATCAGGAAGGATGGACTTTCTTCAGGTATTTCAATGTCTTGTCAGGCACCAGGTATTGAACGGATTTTCCGTTCTTTAATAAGTTGCGGATGTAGGTGGCAGAAATATCTATGAAAGGAAAATCAAAGACTTTGATGTTGCCAAATTTACCGGTGTTTTTTAAAGGGTAATCTCTTCTTTTGTAAATATAGATGGGGCAGAAGGATAAAATTGACTTGTAGTCTTTCCATTTGGTGATGCCAGCAAAGGAATCAGAACCCATCAGGATGATGAAGTCGTGCCAAGGATATTTCTTTTTAAGGTGACGCAAGGTATTGATAGTATAGGAAGGACCGGGTAATTCAAACTCGATATCACAGGCTTTGAAATTTTTGTTGGATTTCACGGACTCTTCCACAATTTTCAGGCGCAGGTCGGCATCAAGAAGCGATTTTTTTTCCTTCAGGGGATTTTTAGGGGAAACCACAAACCATACTTGATTTATATCGGTGAACTCAAGGAAATGATTGGCGATAATCAAATGTCCGGTATGAATCGGGTTGAATGAGCCAAAAAAAAGACCGACAGTCATCCGGATAAATTGTAACCTTGTTTTCTGAACCAGAGGCTCATGCGAATATCTCTCATTTCCCTTTAATTTTGGCGGCTATGGATATCTATGTGGATGTGGATAATACGGTGTGCCATACAGAGGGCACCGACTATCAGAACGCAAAACCCAACTACCAAAATATTGCTCGCATCAACCGGCTTTATGATGAAGGCAACCGGATTGTCTATTGGACAGCCCGCGGTATGAAAACCGGCATCAACTGGCGCGAGCTCACTGAGCGTCAGTTCAAAGACTGGGGAATAAAATACCACGAGCTGCGTTTGGATAAACCTCCGTTTGATGTATTCATTGACGACCGGGTCATCAACACGCGAGACTGGGAAAAAGGAAGATGGATAAACAGCTGAAAAGAGCAAAGCAGATTCTGCAGGCGGAGAGCGATGCAGTGCGGAACATACCGCTGGACGGCTCGCTGCTGAAAGCCGTTGACATGATTGTGAATTGCAAAGGCAAGGTGGTCACCAGCGGCATCGGCAAGGCGGGGCTGATTGCCAGGAAGGTATCAAGCACGTTTTCCTCCACCGGAACGCCATCGGTTTACCTGCATCCCGGAGAAGCCCAGCACGGTGACCTTGGAATGCTTGGAAAAGACGACCTGTTGCTGGTGTTCTCCAATTCAGGCAAAACACGCGAGGTTATTGAAATGGTAACGCTTGCCCACCGGCTCAACGGGGTGAAGATGCCCGTGATTACCATCACCTCGCACCCTGATTCAGAGCTGGCAAAATCATCAGAGGTGGTGCTGAACATTGGAAATATAAAAGAAGTATGTTCTCTTGGCATGGCGCCCACCACTTCAACCACCGCCATGGTAGCGCTGGGAGATGTATTGTGCGTGCTGGTGATGGAAGAGATTCAATTCACGATGGAAGAATTTGCAAAGCGGCATCACGGGGGATATCTGGGGATCCGCTTGCATGAGAAGAAACCGGGAGAAATTGGTTATTAAGTTCATCACAACCGATGCGCCAGCTTATTATAATGTCCGGTCCTTGCGTAGCGGAGAGTTATGACGTGTGCATTGAAGTGGCGAAGGCGCTCAGCGCCATCTGCAAAAAGTCAGGTTTTAAATACATTTTCAAAAGCTCATTTAAAAAAGCCAACCGCACCCGCCTTGAATCATTCACAGGCAGGGAGGAGGAAGAAGCTTTCGGCATTCTGAGGCGGGTGAAGGAGAAGTTCAGAATCCCTCTGCTTACCGATGTGCATGAAACCACTGACGTTGATAAAGTCAGGAGCTTTGCTGATTACATCCAGATTCCTGCCTTTCTGTGCCGGCAGACTGAACTCTTGCTTGCCGCGGGGCGATCGGGCAGATGGGTAAATATCAAGAAGGGGCAGTTTGCCTCTCCTGAAAGCATGCGCTTTGCGGTGGAGAAAGTCCGCTCAACAGGCAACAGGAAAGTGCTCCTCACCGAGCGGGGCGTCACCTTCGGCTATCAGGATTTGGTGGTGGATTTTCGCTCCGTTCCGCGTATGAAGAGATTAGGCGTGCCTGTTATTGTAGATTGTACGCATGCATTACAGAAGCCCAACCAGTCAGGCGGCATCAGCGGAGGCGACCCTGAAATGGTGGAAACGCTCTGCAGAGCGGCTGTTGCAGTTGGCGCTGACGGCTTGTTCATTGAAACACATCCCAATCCTTCCATGGCGCTGAGTGATGGCGAGAGTATGATTCCCTTAAAAGAGATGAATAGAATTATGAAAGCGTGCGAAAAAATCAGAAAAGCTATTTAACTTAATTATGTGACTTACACAGCTTCGCTTGATGCGCTCCATAAAATCATCACCGCTATTGTAATACGGCATATTCTGGAGCCGCAAGCTGGGCAGGTACACTGCTTACGGTACACGCATTGATAATAAAATCCTTATCACACCTGATTCTATGGAGATGTTGTGGGAGCTGAAAAAGCGGGTCACACAAAGTGCTTCAGCATAATCACCTCGCTGGGAGTGAGATGACGCCATTTGCCGCGAGGAAGGTCTTTTTTTGTCAGACCGCCATAGTAAACGCGGTCAAGCTGCCGCACTTCATAGCCCAGATGCCGGAAGATTCTGCGCACCACTTTGTTCCAGCCGATGTGCAGCTCGATGCCGATGCGTTTTTTGTCGCGGGGGTCGGCATATTCGATGGCGTCCACCTTTGCAATGCCCTCTTCAAGCTGAATGCCTTCGGCAATTTTTTTCATGTCTGCGATTTCGAGCGGCTTGTTGAGGGTGGCAAGATATACTTTCTTCACTTCATGCCGGGGATGCGACAGCCTCTGGGCGAGATCGCCATCATTGGTCAGCAGCAATAATCCGGTGGTGTTGCGGTCGAGCCGCCCTACCGGATACACGCGCATACCGGTGGCGTTGCCAATCAAATCCATCACTGTCTTGCGTTTTTTTTCATCATCGGTGGTGGTGATATGGTCTTTGGGCTTGTTCAAAAGGATGTAAACTTTTTTTTCAGGGCGAATGATGCGGTGGTTGAATTTCACCACGTCACGGGGCTGCACCTTGTAGCCCATCTCCCTTACCACTTGGTCATTCACGGTGACAAATCCCTGCTGAATAAGCTGGTCAGCTTCCCTTCGCGAGGCGATGCCTGCATGTGCGAGATATTTGTTGAGGCGGTATGGCAGGAAAAGTTTAGGGTTTGGAGAGCGGGGTTTAGAGTTTTGGAAACTGGATGTTTCATTCCGGTGGAGTTTCTTTTTGAAAGGATGCCTCCCCCCTTTTTCAGGTTTTCTGTCACGCTTAAAAAAGTTTCTATTGCGGTTCATTTTCTTTTTCTTAGGCAATTTATCTTAATTCCTTTCTTTTTCAGATACTTCATCACCCAATCGAAGCATTCGGTCCTTGCTCCGAGAAATTCAGGCGGTGAGATTCCTTTCTGGGCGTAACCGCCTTCGATGACGAGGCGCGCGGCAGCCGTACAGGTGTAACCCGTGGTGCGCGCCATTGAGGTGATGCCGGTTTTTATATCATACTCATCATAGAGGTCGTACTGATATGTTAGGCGCATGCCGTCTTCTTTTCCTTCAACGATAATCCGCATCACGGTGAATTCTCTTTCTCCAGGTTGCAGCTTCCATTGAGGGAAAAGCAGCGAGGTGGTGAAGTCAAGGGGCTTCATTTTTATGCCGTTTACCGCAACAGGCTTGCAGCTGAAGAATCCCGCATCGCGCAGCAGCTTTATCTTTTCGGCATAGCCGGGGTAACGCAATGTTTTTTCCTTCATGTTGGGGATGTCAACCGTATGCAGCAGCGAGCGCAGGCCATCGGTGTTGAAGGCTTCCAGCTTGCCCACCGGGTTAAATTCAACCAGTTCGATTTCCGATAAGGCTTCGCGCGTCACTTCTTTGTCATTCACCACCAGCCGTGCCGGGCGCAGGTATTCTTCAATCACGTCAATTGGTGAAAAGGGCGCTTTGTATTCAAATGGCGGCTTGCGCTCTTTCGGCAATCCCCCCACGTAACATTCAAAATTCTCTGCCATCATGCGGTGGTGATGATATCCGGCAATCATGTTGCTGAGACCGGGAGCTACTCCGCAGTCAACCACTGCGGTAACATGCTTCTGCTGGGCGAGCTTATTAAGGAGAAAGGCATCTTCCGGGAAAAAGGAAATATCAACTGTATTCTTTTTTGATTCGATTACTGTTTTCAGCGTCTGGAATCCCATAAATCCCGGGACGGCTCCAATCACCAAATCAAAATCCTTCACCAGGCTGCGCAGCCTCTTTTTATCTGACAGGTCGGCAGGCTTTGTTTTGACGCCCTTTGATTTCAGCATCTGCAAGGCTTCTTTGCTGCTGTCGGCAGCCATCACGTCATAATCACCGCTCAGGTCAAGCGCGATGGCGCTGCCCACCCTGCCTGCCCCCAAAACAATCACTTTTTTCTTTTTCATTTATGCCGGCTAAAATATGAAAGTAAATCAGCTGCAGAAAGCGCAGATGGCTGCCGACCGCGGAATCAGCGGGCTTTTCCGGTCGTCACATTTTTCCTGGTACTTTCTCCCTAATAAAGCAATTGTGTAAATTTGGTTTCCCTAAAAAATCAGAGTCATGAAAAAAATCCTTACGCTCCTGCTGGCGGCAATCTCTGCTATCACCTTTGCTCAAGACCCCATGCTTGCTCCCTTCTATCATGGCGTGGCTTCGGGTGATGCGCTTGCTGACCGCGTGGTTATCTGGACGCGCGTTTCTGATGCCACCGGCACCCTCTCCGTTGACTGGAAGATGGCAACCGACACGCTGCTTTCCGATGTCGTTCAAAGCGGCACTGCTGCCACCGATTCATCCAGGGATTACACTGTCAAAGTGGATGTCAGCGGCTTGCAGCCTGACACGTGGTATTACTATCAGTTTACCTATAACGGGCAAAAGTCATTGATAGGCAGAACCAGGACGCTGCCCGCTGGCGACAACCAGCGCATCCGCGTGGCGGTGGTTTCCTGCGCGGCTTATGGCAGCGGCATCTATTACAACGCCTACCTGAGCATTGCCCGCAGGAACGACATCCATGCCGTGCTGCATCTGGGCGATTACATCTACGAATATGCGGAAGGCGGATTTTCAGGCATGGGCGTGCAGGTGTTGCCCGACCATGAGACTATCACTCTTGACGATTACCGCCAGCGCCACAGCAGCTACAAGCTGGACCCGTATTTAAGGAGGCTGCACCAGCAGTATCCGTTCTACACCGTGTGGGACGACCATGAAACCGCCAATAACTCTTGGACAGGGGGCGCTGAAAACCACACGCCCGGCACCGAGGGCGACTGGCAAGTGCGTAAGTCGGAAGGGGAGCGTGTGTACTTTGAGTGGATGCCCATCCGCGAGCAGGCGCCCGGGGATTACACCATCTACCGCAAGCTGAGCTTCGGCAACCTGGCTGATTTCATCATGCTCGATACACGCCTGGAGGGACGGGATAAGCAGGTAAGCCTTGGCGACCAGGCAGGCATGCAGGATACAACCCGAACCATTCTTGGCGCAGCGCAGATGCAGTGGTTTAAAACACAGTTGAGCAGTTCGCAGGCAACCTGGAAGGTGGTGGGGCAGCAGGTGATGATTGCCCCGCTGGTGCTGCCTTTGGTGGGTGTGGTGAATACCGACCAGTGGGACGGCTATCAAGCCGACCGCAACCGTGTGACCAATTACGTAGTGAGCAACAATATTGAAAATGTCGTTTTCCTCACCGGGGATATTCATACCGCATGGGCGAATGATGTGCCGCAGGCTGGAGTGGCTTATAATCCAGGCACAGGAGCGGGTTCAGCCTTTGTGGAATATGTGGTAACGAGCATCACCTCGCAAAGTTTTCCTTTTCCGGTAAGCGTGTCGCTCATTCAAAGCGCCAGCCCGCACATCAAGTATGCCGACCTCACTCAAAAGGGATATTTCATCCTTGACCTTGACACGCAGCGGGCGCAGGCTGACTGGGTTTTTGTTTCCACCATCAGCGACCAGAATTTTACGGAGAGCTATGCCGCCTCATGGCTGGTTAACAGAGGCGAGCGTTTTTTGCGGGCGGCTCCCGGTCCCGTCACCGATTACACCAATACGGCTCCGTTTGCGCCCCTGTCGGTTGATACCATGAACGTGAGCGTGAGCGAGTATCAGCGGCAGCTTCAGTGTACCGTGTATCCCAATCCTTTCGATGCCCGTTTGAATGTGCGCTTTTACCGGCAATCAGGGCTGCCTGTGACGGTTAGGATGTATAACCTCGTGGGGAAGCTGATTTTTGAAAAGCAGGCTGGCGCAGAGGTGAGCCATATCATGCTGAATACGCAGGCATTGACAGCGGGCAGCTACCTGCTGACGGTGGAAAACGGAAGAGAGAGAATAAGAAACACGGTGGTGAAGGTGCAGTGAGGGGAAAAACATCAAAGCCCTTGCTCGGCTTTGGGGAAGCCTTGGCATCCGAAACAAGTATTATTATATGAACTGCTGAAAGCAAAAATTGGCGATAAAGAAGTCAGCCAGCGCTTTTGTTCAGATTATAGAGAAGAAGGTTGACAACAAATTTGATGAGGCGAAACAGATACGGGCAACAAAGCAAGATGTAATCCAATCAAAATTAGATATGGTGAAATGGATGGTTGGTTTCTGGATTGCTCAAATGGCCGCTATTATAGGTTTGTATTTTCATTTTGGATGGGTGAGTGTTGCACATTGAGTTTTTAAGTTAAGCGAAATTTAAGCCAGACTATTCCTGTTTTTTCATCATCATCCCGCACTTAGGGCATTTACCCTGTTTATCTGACGTTTCCTCCGGGTGCATCGGACAGGCATATTCAGCTTTTTGTTTTCCCTTCATCATTTCCTTATGTCTTTCGCATGATTGGTGCATGTTGCCCATCATGTCACAACACATTCCCTCCTTCATTTTCATTTTTTCTCCATTCTTTTTTATCACTGTTCCATCTGTTTTAACTATGGTGCTGTCTTTCATCATCATGTCTTTTTCCATAGGCTCCATTTTTCCCATCATCATGCAGTACATCATTTTTCCCTTGTGCATCATGCAGCAATCCATTTGATGCTTACTTTGAGAAGGTGTGTCGGGGGATTCAGTGTTTTGCGCAGACGATGCAATAGCAAAACAGAGCAGAAGTGCTGGCAGAAAAGTTATTTTTTTCATCATGATTGAATTTGAATGGTAAACTTCGGAAAGGAAGAAATAAGGATTGATGACTTTTATCATGACAACTTTGTAATTAAATATTCAACGCCCTGTTTTCGCTCGCTGCCAAACACGCATCCTTAAAAGCTTCGGTGTAGGTGGGATGTGCATGGCAGATGCGCCCGATATCTTCTGCTGAGGCGCGGTATTCCATCGCCACCACCGCTTCGGCAATCATGTCGGCAGCGCGGGGACCCATCATCTGCACGCCCAGAATCTCATCGGTGTCCTGGCGGGCAAGCACCTTGATGAGCCCTTCGGTATCCATGCTGGCGCGGGCGCGGGCGCTGGCTTTGAACGGGAAAGAGCCTTTCTTGTAGGGAATGTTTTTTTCTTTCAGCTGTTCTTCGGTGTAGCCCACGCCTGCCACTTCGGGCCACGTGTAAGCCACGCTTGGAATCAGCAGGTAATTGATGTGCGGCTTTTGTCCGGCAATCACTTCCGCCACAAACACGCCTTCATCTTCCGCTTTGTGGGCGAGCATCGGTCCCTGAATCACATCGCCAATGGCAAAGATACCCGGGACGTTTGTTTCCAGTTTCTCATTTACCGGAATCCTGCCTTTTGAATCAAGAGAGATTCCGACTTTTTCCAACCCAAGATTTTCGGTGTAAGGTTTCCTCCCGACACATACCAAGCAATAATCTCCGGTGAATGTTTTTTTTTCACCCTTGCCGTCTTCGGCAGAAACGGTCACCGTCTTTCCTTTCGCAACAGCACCGGTCACTTTGTGGCTGAGAAAAAATTCCACTCCGAGCCTCCTCATGCTGCGCAGCAGCTCCCTGCCCAGTTCCCGGTCCATCGTGCCAATGAGCGTGTCGAGGTATTCCAGTATCTGCACTTTCGTTCCGAGCCTGGCGAAGACAGAACCCAGCTCCACCCCGATGATTCCTCCGCCAATGACGACCATTGTTTTCGGGATTTCCTTCAGCTCCAGGGCTTCCGTTGAGGTGATGATTCGCTGCTTGTCAATTGCAATCCCGGGAAGGGTGTCCGGCTTGGAGCCGGTAGCGATGATGGTCTTGCCGGTTTCAATTTCAGTGATGACATCTTTCTTCCCCTTGACGGAAATTTTATTCTTTGAAACAAATGTGCCGTGCCCGTAAAACACATCAATCTTATTTTTCTTCATCAGAAAAGCCACGCCATCGGTGGTTTGCTTCACCACAGCGGCTTTGCGCCTAATCATCTGCTCCATGTTCACCTTCACACCGGACAATTCAATTCCGTGTTCCCTGAATTTTTCATTGGCGGCATGAAGATGCTCGGTGGAATCGAGCAGCGCCTTGGAGGGAATGCAGCCCACATTCAGGCACGTGCCGCCCAGCGTATCATAGCGCTCGATGATGGCGGTCTTGAATCCCAGCTGGGCGCAGCGGATGGCGGCAATATATCCTCCCGGACCTGAGCCGATAACGGTGACATCGTATTTGGACATGAAACAGTAGTTGTTAGGCTGTGAAACAAACTTTCATTTGATGCTCTCCCACTTTTTCTGATAGTTGTAAACAACTTGTTTTTGACGGGTTATTTCATTCTGCTTCAGCTGCATTGCCTGCCCGTTGGCTGAGATGCCGCGTTCGGCTTCACGAATGGCAGCCTCGCTTTTGTTAATGTCTCTGTGCAGGCTATCTTCCTGCTTCTCAAGCTTGGCGACCTCGGCTTCCCAATTCTTCAGTTTCTTTTCCGCCTCTTTAACTACCTCTTTTGATGAGTGGTTCGATATTATCTGTGACACTTGCATCTTCTGTTCCTGCACCTGCTTTTTAACCCGTTCCTGGTCCAACTCGCTGGTGACTATTTTTTCCTTTGCATTGTCAATGCTTCTTTTTTCTTCATTGATTTTCTTGTGCAGCTTATCGTTTTCTTTAACAAGGTCATCCAACTCCCTTTCCAGACTGCTTAATTTTTTCTCTTCGGTTTTTATCTGCATCTGCACCACTTCGCGATAAGCTTCCACAGCAAAATCACGCAGAAATTTTCTGGCAGCAAGATATTCGGTTTCGTGTTTTTCTTTGGTCAGAAAACTGTTTTCCGATTCAAAAAAAGCGTTCAGTTCAATGTGGTCATCATACTGGTTAATGATGGAGTAAACGTTAAGGGGCTTCAATGAAATTTGCTTCAGCAGGGTACCATGGATAGAAATTTCGTTGTTTACATTTGCAACCTTCGATTTGGTTTCCTTGCGGATTGCCTTGCTCCATTTGCTTTCCACCTTCTTTTTCTCTGCTTCATAAATATCCACTTTCAATCCCGGCTGTTCCCCCCTGCTGATGGTTTTGGATATGTCTTCCAGCGTAATGCGGTAAGCGCCAGATTCATTTTGCAGCGGCTGTGACAAAGCATTTGCGCAAAAGAAGACAGCGCACAAAAAAAATCCTGCCGCCTGAATGGGCATTTATTTTAAAATTTTCGCCAAAATAACAAAATTCAAACCGAATGTTACTCGTACCTGAGTGCCTCAATAGGGTCGAGTTGTGAAGCTTTGATGGCAGGATAGAGTCCGGCTGCAAGCCCGATAAGAAAACAGAATGCAAATCCGCCTGCTATCCATCCCCACGGAATGACGAAAGCACCTTTGAGCAGAAGGGACACAACATTTCCCATCATGATTCCAAACACAATTCCGAAAATACCTCCCAACTGGCAGATGACTACCGATTCGGTCAGGAACTGAAACCGGATGATGCGATTGGTTGCCCCGATGGATTTGGTGATGCCGATTTCGCGGGTGCGCTCCGCCACGGCAACCAGCATGATGTTCATCAGCCCGATGCCCGCAGCAATGAGCGTTACAGCCCCAATCACAACGGCTGCCCAGCGGATGTATCTTAACTGGTCAATGACGGTGGTGGCAATGCGGTCGCTTTTGGTGATTTCGAAATCATCTTCTTCCTGCGGGCGGAGCTTTCGGATGCTTCTGAAAATTCCGCGCGCCTCATCGGTTGCTCGCTCCAGCAGTTCAGGATTATCTACGGCTACGCTGATGGAATATTTTTCTGTGCCGGATGGAAAAACCTTCCGGGCATTTTGAACTGTAACAAGCACGACATTGTCTGTGCCAATCATGCTGGCGCCTTTTTCGTTCAAGGCGCCAATAACGCGGTAGCGGACGTTGCCGATGGTCACCTCACTGTTTTCGATGGTATCGCGTTTGTCATAGAGATGCTTTACCACCGAGCTTCCCAGCAGGCAACTGTTGAATCCCGTTTCCAATTCGTGCCTGGAAAAATTTCTTCCTGCTTTCAGCTTGTAAGATGACACCTGCAGGTAATGCTCATCCACGCCTATCACGGTGACGTTGGGATTTGTTTTTTCCAGCTTACGCTGTACCTGGGCTCCGCTGGTTGCGCGCGTATTGATGGAAACGGTGGGGGAAAAGTCATACCGCTTTTTGAATTCCAGCGCCTGTTCGTAAGTGACGGGAGGCATTTCCTGGTATTCGCCATATCTGCCGCCATGGGCGAACATTCCCTTGGTGCGGATAGTGAATGAGTTGGAACCCATGATGGAGAAATTGGTGATAATGGATGATTTGATGCTTTCAATAGCGGTCAATATCCCCACCAGCGCCATGATGCCGATGGCAATGATGGCGATAGTGAGTGACGAGCGCAGCAAATTGCTGCGGATGGCTTTGAGGGCAAGCTGGATGTTAAGAAACCACGGCAATCGCAAAATGGAGCGAATCTTTTTGTTTCTTACGCAAAGGAAAACTGTTGAGAATTATCGGGGAGTTCACAAATATGGAATTAATTCTTTAAA
The DNA here is from genome assembly GCA_035575215.1 of Chitinophagales bacterium. Lineage (GTDB taxonomy): Bacteria > Bacteroidota > Bacteroidia > Chitinophagales > CAIOSU01 > DATLYB01. The sequence goes on along the minus strand of DATLYB010000191.1, from coordinate 2,395 downwards.
TCGAAGATGCGGCTTCCAATTAACCTTGCTTCAGCGTCACCTGCCCAATACTGTGATTTCACTTTAAGTGTAACCAAGACTTTGAATAAATTCAGGTCTGAAATATTTTCAATTCGATATTCCCGGTGAAGCGGTTCCGAATCTATGTAGTTGCAATAGCCCGGAATTCCCGGAGGCTCGCCACTTTTAAATATAGCCTTCATGGTAGCACCTTGGTCAACCTTCCTGTTGATTCGCTCAATTCCAAGAGGAATCGTATCACGGGCGGAAGCCACCAAAGCCAACTCAATGATATATTCAGCGCAATCAGGATAGCCATGGGGAGCGTTGTTGTTCTGCCAATGAAAAATGATGTACTGGGCAGCTTCTTCCTGCTTTAGTGAGACGGTAATGCAATGGAACAGTTCCATGCTATGCGGGCGCTTTTTTTGCGGAGGGTCGTGTTTCCAATAATAATAATGAGTTCCTTTTCCGCTTTCATCATACTCCTGATGACATTTGAGGCAATTGGTTTCATGCGCTGCAACCAACCCGTTGGAGACATTTTTCATAGTGTTTTTAAATGTGAAATTGTGGCATGAAACGCAGTTCAAATCATTGGAGAAAAACACGGAAGGCACTACATCACACTGCCCCTCCATTTTTATTCCTGACGGCTTGAACCCGGCATGGGTTATCACCTTGTTGTTTCTCGCATGGCAGGTAAGACAATCTACTCCGGTTATTCTTGAATCTTCGTCCTCTCTGGGAGGTGGCGGATAAAACAGCTTAGGATAATTTTCTTCCGTAAACCTTGCCGGATTGGCTTCGGACTCTAAGCCGGAAAAAACCGTTTCATAAAGATTCGAACCGGCATGACAAGACAAACAGGCTTGGAGTTTATTTTTAACACCCTCCCGCCACTCGTCAGTATAGTGGGGTGAGGTTTGAACATAGCTGATATGTTCCATCAGTTTTGTGTAAGAAGCCCAGTGAGGACCTATCAGCTCATTCTGATATTCCTTCGGATGGCAGGTCGCACAGCGCTTGATTTGCTCTATCCTTGAAAGACCATCAGAAAGACTATCATTCGGATAAGCAGATTTCGGTACGTCATCCTCTGTTCTCAAACTATCCAGCGTAGCAAGAGAAAAAAAAGAAGCAGCAACGATGGCGACTATTCCTCTTCTCATTTATTTTTTGAACCCTCTGTTTCCTCTTACCCAAGATAATAGTTTTTCCGCAATTTTTATATTTAGTTTCTTCCGGTGAGGCTTCATGAGGAGGATTTGAAAACCTCTTTCATTCATAAAAATTCTTTCCCTGAGCCATTGACGGTACACCTCGCCATAGCAATAGCTGAACAGGATATACTCCAGCCTTTGCCTCCAATTCATTTTTGTGTTAAACGAGCGTTGCAGAATATTAAACGGATGATAAAACTGCCGGATAAACCATTCTGTGCCTTTGTAAACCTCCTCTTTTGAAACACCCTTCGGTACGAAAGTCAAATGGTTGCCATCAAAATATTCATAATCGGTGGTGAGATAGTCTCCGACTTTCTCCATGGAGGAATAAACTTTAGTTCCCGGATTATAAGTAATGAAAGTCAGCTTGGTGTAAATGATACCCATCCTGTTAAAAAAGTCATACGTTTTTCTGAACGTATTTTCATTCATTCCCTTCAGCCCAAGTATGAGTCCGGTGGCGATTTGAATACCGTAAGTCTGAACTTTCCGAATAATCCGCTCATAATTCTCCACATGGTTGGTATTGGCTTTATTTACAGAGCGAAGCGCTATCTCATCCAGGCTTTCCAATCCGCAATAAATTATCCGGCAACCGCTGTCACGCATCACTTCGAGCATCTCATCATTGTCAAGCGACTCAAGGCACATCTCCGCCATCCATCCGCTGACGCCTGCCCGTTTTAAGGCACGTGATACTTTTACGACATGGTGGTAGTCAACCCCGATATTATAATCAATAACATTCACAAATCTCCCCCGATAGGGTTCCAGTTCTTTTTCAATCTGTTCTTCTGATTTCAACACATATCCTTTCTGCATCACATGCACCAAGCAGAACACGCATTTCTGAACGCATCCTCTTGACGTTTCGAAAGGAAGTCCCATAAAGCCAAAGTAATCATCAATGTTTTCGATGACGGAGAAATCAGGAGACCATCTCAATTCAAGATTACGGGGTGTATAACCATGATATATTTCTTTCACCCCACCGTTGAGGATATCTGCGGTTAATTGATTCACGACAGGCTCCATCTGTCCGGTTACAATGGTATCGCAAAATGGCAGACATGTTTTGGGCAGCAGGGTGGGAAATTCGCCTCCCCAAAGGATTTTTGCAGCAGGGCTTGCCTCTCTGATTCGCTGGCTTAGCCTTTTTGCAAAGGGAA
>DATLYB010000190.1:0-3468 GCA_035575215.1 Chitinophagales bacterium | reverse complement strand
CATCGCGGTGAATCAATTTCCGAAAAAGCTGTCGAAAATCGAGTTCCAGAATTTCAGACTGGAATATGAAAAACTCATCCAGGACGATGCGTATATGGAAGAGATTGAAGCTATCGTGGATTATGCGATGCCTAAGCTGCGCGAGTACCTGCGGGAAGGCAAGGATTTATATGAGTTTGTCGAAGACAATCTGTTGGTGTATCCTGTCGGTGTTTTACCCATCAAGCCTACGGAAGGATACATGTTCCTGAAAGAAAAAGAAAAAAGAAACGTCAGGATTTACGAGTATTCCGTCACCATATTTGAAAATGCCGATGAAAAATTCAGAGGGTTAAAAACGCAGTATGTCAGCACCTGCTATGTGTCTGTTGCCAACACCTTTGAAATGATAAAAGTGGATTTGCTCAGAAGCAATAAAAATCTCCCGAATCCGGCAGCCTATGCAGTGGAGAGTGAAATCGCCTTTCCGTTTGAGCAGACGTTTCTGCCTGTTGCTAAAAGGGTGCTGGTGAAAAAAATCAGCGAGAGTTTAGACAGCTAACTTGCCACCGCTTACCGTCAAGGATTGGTCTGTTCTTCTGCAGGCTGTTGTTCATTATTGGCGGGCGCCCCGGAGGGCGGCTGCTGCTGTTCATCAGGCGTGGTGGTGGGGAGCGGGAAGTTCGTTTGATTCACTTTATCCTCAATTTCAGATTTCTGGGTTTCTTTTCTCCCCTGAGATGGCATGAAGATGCCGGAAGCGAGACTCAGCACCAGCAGGGAAATTACCAGCGTCCACGTGGCTTTTTCAATAAAATCGGCTGACCTGCGCGCGCCCATCACCTGATTGCCCATGCCTCCGAAAGCCGCGCTCAACCCGCCACCTTTGGGATTTTGAACCAGCACGGCTAAAATTAAAAAAACGCAAACTGCGATAATCAGGATTGTGAGAAAGACATACATGCGTTCAGTATTTGTTGGATGCTTTGAATTTTAAACTTTCAATCCGCTGTGCAAAGTACGCCTTTTTATCAGGATATTTCAAACTCAGAATCCGGTAGGCTTCGATGGCTTTGTCATATTTTTTCTGGCTCTCGTAGATTTTTGCAAGCGTTTCGGTAATCATTTCCGCACCGGCTGTTAAACTTTCCTTTGCCCGGTGAGCAAGCCTCGCTTCTTCCTGGTCGGTGAGTTGTGTGTTTTGTGTGAAGTGAATTTCGCCTGCGCTGCTTTCTTTGATTTCCTTCAGCACGGGCGATGCCGGCTTTTCTGCTTTTTGTTTCATCAACGCAAGCCATTCGGTGAAGGAGCGTTCGCTGCTTTGCACCTCGTCAACCGATTCAATATCATCATCTCCGGACGGTGGCAGTTCGTTTTGTTCCTTATCTTCTTTCATTGATTTCAGCGCTTCCTTCATCTCATTTATTCCGGGAAGTTGCAATGACGCTATTGTTTCGGGTTCAGCGATTTCTTTATTGACGACAACAGGCTTGGAGTCATCCGTGATTGAAACCTTCAGGATGCTTTCGGTTTCTGACGGCTGCGCTTCCCGGGGAGGTGTGGGGGGTTCGGGCTTTTGTATTGAAATGCCGAGGGGTTTTGTCATCAACTCCACGTCATCGGTAATTTCTTTTTCCAGCTCTTCCACGTCTGCAGGATTCACACCCTCATGGAGCAAATGATACAGCCGCTTCCTGTCGGGAATGCGGATGGCAGCCTGGCTCAAATAATGCTCAAAGTTGCCGTCATCATCCAGGCGTGCTTTCAGCGCAATGAGCGTGCTAATCAATGACGAATAGGGAAACTGCTGCGAAAGCTGATGCAGCTCGCTGAGCGAATAATCTTTCAGCCGGAATGGCTTTTTTAGAAGCGCAGAGAATGAGCTGACGTCCATGGTTTGCTTACCAATTTACAAATGCTCTGTTGAAAATATCTTCAGCAAGCTGGGCATTGATGTCGTTGTAAAGCTGCTGCTCGACTTCCGCAAGGGTTTTGTTGCTTTCATAGTCACTGTAGCGGGAAAATGTTTGTGTCCAGTTGCCGGATTCGCTAATGTGGTTGATGTATTCCACCTTTACGGTGATGGTTAATCGGTTGATGGCGGTGGTTTGTCCGGCAGTGGGTGCCTGCCCTTTGACGGAATAGCCGGTAATGGTGCCGCGAAACTCGAGGTCGCCACCGCTGTTTACGATGGTGAGGTTGGTTTCTGAGACAAATTTGTTTTTCAACTGGTCGGTGAGGTTTTGACCTACGGCAGTATTTCCGTTTTCCGATTGGTTAATGAAATTCTGAACGTTCACGGTTTTGATACCCGGTGAAATGGAAGCGCCCGTGAAAGAATAGACTTTGCAGCCCGACAAACCGAAAAATACCGGGAGCAGCAATAGAAAAATAGCACGCGGCAGCAGGCTACGCCCGGAAGGTTGATTATTGATGCTTGAAGTTTTTACAAACTGTAAACCGTAAACTCTAAACCGTAAACTTGCTGCGCACAACCACATTTCGTCAATCAATCAGGAATGTTGTACTCTTTAATTTTGCGATACAGCGTTCGTTCGGAGATGCCTAAATCCTGCGCGGCATTCCTGCGCTTGCCTCTGTGCTTCTTCAGCGCTTTTTCAATCATTTCTTTTTCCATATCGGCAAGCGAGAGCGATTCCTCTTCCACCTCTTCGTGAGGATGGTACGCATCGGGATGCTCGATAATAACGGGCTTTTCCTGTTCGATGCTTTTCAATTCAGCGCCCACCGGAGATTTTTCCAGTTCGAACCGTGCATCCCCCAATTTTGACACATCTATGTTCTGCCGCAGGGCAATATCAAATATAAATTTCTTCAGGTCGTTCAAATCTTTCTTCAAATCAAAGAACAACTGGTACAGGATGTCCCGCTCGGTGAACTGGCTTGCATGCATGCCGTTGGCAACCACAGCGGGCAGCGCGGTGTGGGTGATGTCTGAAAAATGATGCTTCAGCTCTTCGGCAGTCACCACTTTGTTTTTCGACAGCACCGAAAGCTGCTCGGCAACGTTTTTCAATTCCCGCACATTGCCGGGCCATGTGTAGTTAATCAGCAGATGCTGCGCCTCTTCATCCAGTGAAATGGGCTGCGTCTTGTACCGCTCGGCAAAATCAACGGCAAATTTTCTGAACAACTGGTAGATGTCTTCCTTCCTCTCACGCAAAGGCGGAACTTTGATGGGCACGGTGTTGAGACGGTAATAGAGGTCTTCCCTGAATTTTCCCCGCTTCACATATTCGGCAAGGTCGGTGTTGGTGGCGGCAATTACTCGGACATCGGTCTTCTGCACCTTCGAGGAGCCCACGCGGATGAATTCGCCCGTTTCCAGCACGCGCAGCAGGCGAGCCTGCGTGCCCAAGGGCATCTCTCCTATCTCATCAAGAAAAATGGTTCCGTCTTTCACTGTTTCAAAGTAACCTTTTCTCGCCTCATGCGCTCCGGTGAATGAACCTTTTTCATGCCCGAACA
>DATLYB010000189.1:0-3468 GCA_035575215.1 Chitinophagales bacterium | reverse complement strand
CCGATGAGTACTGACAGGAAAATGGAAACAATCGCGACCACCCCGCTGCGCAGATGGAACAGGAAGAGCAGCACCACAATTGACACAATCAGCACTTCCTGCCACAGCGCTTCCTTCAGCGTGTCAATGGAGGCGTTAATTAAATCGCTCCGGTCGTAAGCCGTTTTAAATTTCACTCCGGGCGGCAAGCCTTTCTCCACCTCCGTGATGCGCTCCTTCACGCGCTCAATCACATCTTTCGCATTTTCGCCATAGCGCATCACCACCACCCCTCCCACCACTTCGCCCTCGCCATTTTCTTCCGTGATGCCGAGGCGCAGGTCGCTGCTCATCTGCACGGCAGCCACATCGCTGATTTTAATCGGGATGGATTTGTAAGTGCCTACCGCAATTTTCCTGATGTCGTCAATGTCCTGCACGTAACCCAATCCGCGAATCATATAGCCGGTGGCGTTCATCTCATAAATGCTTCCGCCCACATCGCGGTTGTTGCTCGTAATCGCGCGCACCACGTCCATCAGCGGCACATCATAGTACACCAGCTTGTAAGGGTCAATGGATACCTGATAATTTTTCTGAAAGCCACCGAATGAAGCCACTTCGCTCACGCCCTCCACGTTCTGGAGTGCGAACTTCACATACCAGTCCTGCAGCGCCCGCAGCTCGCCAAGATTGAAACCGGGAGCATGGAGCGTGTACCAGAACACGTGACCGATGCCCGTTCCGTCAGGACCAATGGTGGGCGTGATGCCCTGCGGAAGAAAGCGCTGGGCATAATTCAGCCGCTCGAGCACGCGCGAGCGCGCCCAGTAGATTTCCGCGTCATCCTCGAAAATCACGAAGATGAAACTCATGCCGAACATGGAAGCCGCGCGAATGGTCTTGATTTTCGGAATGCCCTGCAGGTTGGAAACGAGGGGGAATGTCACCTGGTCTTCCATGATTTTGGGGTTGCGCCCCATCCACTCGGTGAAGATAATCACCTGGTTTTCCGACAGGTCAGGAATGGCATCAACGGGCGTTTCCGCGATGGAATAAACGCCTCCCGCGATGATGAACAGGATACCCACCCACACAAGGAAGCGGTTGTGGATGGACCAGGAGATGATGCGCTCAATCATTGTGTTTTGATTTTGGTTCTTAATAATTGCGCGTTAACTGCAACGATAATCGTGCTCAAACTCATCAGCACCGCACCGACAGCGGGATTTAAAGTAATGCCCCACTTGTACAGAACACCCGCTGCCAGCGGAATAGCAACGATGTTATATCCTGCCGCCCACCACAGGTTCTGGAGCATTTTGCGATAGGTAGCCCTGCCGAATAAAATCAGGTGCGCGATGTCGTTGGGATTGGAATTGACAAGGATGATGTCGGCTGTTTCAGCCGCAACGTCCGTTCCCGAACCAACAGCGATGCCAACATCAGCCTGCGCAAGCGCAGGAGCATCGTTCACTCCGTCACCCGCCATTGCGACAAATTCACCGCGCTGCTGCAACTCCTTTACCTTCTCCAATTTTTCATGCGGAAGGACGTTGGCAAGAAAGCCGTCCATGCCAAGTTCATCGCTCACCTTCTTTGCAACCCTCTCGTTATCGCCCGTGAGCAACAAATTTTTGATGCCTTCCGCTTTCAGCGTTTTGATGGCTGCGAAGGATTCTTCCCGCACTTTGTCGGCAAAAGAAAAGTAGCCGCTCACCTTGCCGTCAATCAAAACAAATACGATGGTGCTTGCATCATCCTCTGTGATTTCACGAAAGAGAATCTTGTTTTCTTCCAAATAATTGGGACCGACCACTTTGATTTCTTTTCCTTCCACCATGCCTTCCAGTCCCTTGCCCGGCAGGTAATTGAATTTATCAGATTTGGGAATGGTGATTTTCAATTCCCTGACTTTGCGGAGTATGGCGTTAGCAATGTAATGCTCGGAATGCTGCTCGATGCCGCTTGCCAAACGCAGCAACTCGTTTTCCGAAAACCGATTATCCAGCGCAACCACTTCCTGCAACTCGTGCGCTCCTTTCGTGAGCGTTCCGGTTTTGTCGAAAATGATGGTGGTAATCAGCCGCGCATTTTCAAATGCGGTGCGGTTGCGGATAAGCAACCCTTTTTGCGCGGAAAGAGTTGTTGACACCGCAACCACCAACGGAACTGCCAAACCGAGCGCATGCGGGCAGGATATGACCATCACCGTTACCATGCGCTCCAGCGAAAACACAAATGGAAAACCAAGCAACAACCAAACCGCAAGCGTGAGAACGCCACCGACCAATGCAACGAATGTCAACACCTTTGCTGCGCGGTCGGCAAAGTTTTGAGTTCGGGATTTTACTTTCTGCGCATCTTCCACCAGCTTCACCACTTTGTTCAAATAGCTGTCTTTGCCCGTGCTCGTTACTTTTACAGTCAGCGAGCCGTTGCCGTTAATGGCTCCGCCAATGACCTTGCTTGACTTTTCTTTTTTCACCGGCTTGCTTTCCCCGGTCAGCATACTTTCGTCAAGGTAGCTTTCTCCCTCGGTCACGATGCCGTCAACAGGAATTTTCTCGCCCGGTTTTATCAATACGAGGTCGTCTATTTTCAAATGACTTATGGGCATATCGTGTACCGTTCCGTTTACAAGATGGTGCGCTGTGGCGGGCATCATCTTCACCAGCAGTTCCAGCGCCCGCGATGCGCCCGCAACAGATTTCATCTCGAAGTAATGCCCGATGAGCATGATGTCAATAAGCGTAGCCATTTCCCAATAGAAGTCCATGCCCTGCAAGCCGAAGGTGACGGCAACACTGTAAGCCCAAGCCACCGTGATGGCAACGCCAATCAAGGTCATCATGCCGATGGCATTGTTGCGCACTTCGTCATACAAGCCTTTCAGAAACGGATAACCGCCATAGAAAAAAATGAAAGTGGAAAGCGCGAACAGCACGTACTTATCGCCCGGAAATTGCAGACTGAACCCCAGCCACTGCTGAATCATGTGCGACAGCAGCAGCACGGGCAGGGTGATAGCCAGCGACACATAAAATCTCTTTTTGAAATCGCCAATCATCACGGCATGGTCATGAGCGGCATGAGCGTGTCCCTCATGCGGTTTCGTTTCTGCATGAGCAGCGTGCTGCACGTGCGGAGAATGAGCCGGATGCTCTGCATGATGATGATGTTCGTGTTCGTGATGGCGACCCGCTTCCATCGTTAGTTCGGTTTAATCGTGTAATCTCCCGCTTCATTTACCAATTGCTGTAAATGCTCGATGTTTACCGGCTGCTTCAGCGTGATAATGGCACGAGGCGGATGCAGGGTTACTTCTGCCTGAATCACATCCGGATGTGTCAGCAAAGCGTTTTTCACCCGTGCAACACAGTGGCTGCAGGACATTCCTTCAATGAGATATTCCCTTGTAAGCACGTCACCTTTATTTTGTTTCCGTGCTATCCGCGTGCATGTGCTGATGTTCCACCTTTTCAAGCT
>DATLYB010000188.1:0-19606 GCA_035575215.1 Chitinophagales bacterium | reverse complement strand
CTTCACCGGTGAAGTTTCCGCCCGGAGGCGTTTCCGCCAGCGTGACGTCCGAAGCGTTGATGCAATATGCAGTATCAAGCCCCACGATAGATGCCGATGGAAGCTGCCGCACAGTAATCACTTCTGATGTCTTGCTGGGGCAGTTGTTAGAATCAATGACGGTGTATTCCACCGTATGCGAGCCGACACCTGCTGTGCGCGGGTAAAATACATTTCCAGCAACGCCTGTTCCCGAAAAGGCACCTCCTGCTGGAATTCCGGTGAGCACAACCTGACTGGCATCCTCACAATAGTTATTATTAAATCCGGAAAGACGGGGCTCAATGAATGGATACACCGTTGTTTCCTTGGTGATTTCCGAACGGCACGTGTTGCTGTCGGTGAATGCATAGGAAATCAGTATGGTAGTGGCGGAAGAGAGTGCAGGAACGGTGAATATGTTTCCGTTCATTCCCATGCCTGAAAAGGCTCCGCCTGCGGGAATTCCGGTGAGCGTGTCCGTTCCCTGAATGTAACAGTAGGTGTTGTCAAGATTCAAAATATCCACTTCGGGATTTGCATGAACAATCACCGCCTGTGTGGAAACGCCCGTGCATCCGGGAAATGAATAAGAATAAGAAATCAGGTGCGGTCCCGGTCCGGCAAAATAAGGAACGAACGTATCACCGCTGATGCCGGCACCTGTGAAAACGCCTCCCGGAGGGGTTCCGGCAAGATGCTGAGCAGTCGTATCAGCGCAGTATTCGGCAACCAGCCCGGTAAAAGAAACGGTTTGCGATGAGCCTACGGAAATGGCAATGATATTGGAATTTACCGTTGCTGGTGAAGCACAGGGGGCGCTGCTGGTGAGCTGCACCCACACGCTGTCTCCATCATTCAGTGATGTTGTAGTGAATACCGGAGCATCCGGACCTGTACTGACGCCATTCACCTGCCATTGGTACAAGGGCGATGTTCCCTCTCCGTTTGGTGTGGCGGTAAATGTCACACTGCTGCCCGCGCAAACGTTTGTATTGTCCACAACAATATTTACACTGGGCGTGATAATAGTTGCGGTGTGGAAGCATTGTCCATTCACGCAAAAATCAACAGTGCAGACATCGTTGTCGTCACAGTCCAAAGGCGTACTCATGCAGGCTCCATTGGCGCAAGTATCCGTAGTACAAAGGTTATTGTCATCGCACACCAGTGTATCACAGGGGTTGGCACAGTTTGGAATGGGAGTGAAAACGCATTGAGCGTTGACGCACGAGTCGGTCGTGCACACATCGAAGTCATCGCAAATTATTGCAATTGAAACGCACGAACCATTGACACAGGCATCATTCGTACAGGCATTGCCATCATCACAATTCAGCGGGTTGTTTTCGCACACGCCATTACTGCATGCATCAGCAGTGCACAGGTCGTTATCATCGCAGTCAATGGAAGCATTCTGACAGTTTCCGTTGGCGCAGGCATCGGCAGTGCAGAGGTCATTGTCATCACACACCAGCGTATCGCACGGGTCAACGCAGTTGGGAATGGGAGCGAAGCTGCATAGCCCGCTTAGGCAAGAATCTGCCGTGCAAATATCGAGGTCATCGCAAATCACTGGCGTGTAAACACACGTGCCATTTACGCAATCATCATTCGTACAGTCATCCGAATCATCACAGATAACAGGAGTAAAGACACACTGCCAGGTCAGACACGCATCATTCGTGCATGGGTTGCCATCATCACAAATAATTGGATTAAATATGCAGACTCCGGAAACACATTCATCAGTTGAGCACGCATCGCCATCATCGCAGGCGATTGACGTAAATATACATCCGTTCAAACAGGTGTCGGTGGTGCATAAATCATTGTCATCACAGACAGCGGGTGAGTTCACGCAGGTTCCGTTGTCACATGAGTCATCCGTGCAATCCTCTTCATCATCGCAGTTGAGCGGAGCGTTGAAACATGCTCCGGTTCCGCTGTTGCAGTTATCTGTGGTGCAGGCATCGTTATCGCTGCAATCAATGGGTGTGTAACTGCACTGTCCGCCAATGCAAGCATCGGCAGTGCACAAGTCGCTGTCATCGCACACGACCGAAGTGAACGTACAATTTCCATTGACACACTCATCATGGGTGCATGGGTTGCCATCATCACAAATAATCGTAGCGTTTTGACAAACGCCATTAATGCAATTGTCAGCAGTACACGAGTCATTGTCATCGCAGCTGATTGGTGAATACCGGCAACCTCCGTTGGCGCAAGAGTCGGTGGTGCACAGGTCGTTGTCATCGCACACCAAAGTATCGCACGGATTATTGCAGCCCGGAATCGAGATATAGGTGCATTGACCGCTCGTGCAGGAATCAGCCGTGCAAATATCATTGTCATCGCAGTCCAGCGGAGCATAAACACATTGCCCGCCTGAGCAGGCGTCTGTTGTGCATAAATCATTGTCGTTGCATATGACAGGCGTATTCACGCAAACTCCGCTGCTGCATGAATCATCCGTGCAGGCTTCGGCATCATCACAACTCACGGGCATATTGGAACACAGCCCGTTGCTGCAGGCATCCTGCGTACAGGCATCATTGTCATCGCAGTCCAGCGGAGCATAAACACATTGCCCGCCTGAGCAGGCGTCTGTTGTGCATAAATCATTGTCGTTGCATACGACAGGCGTATTCACGCAAACTCCGCTGCTGCATGAATCGTCCGTGCAGGCATCCGCGTCATCGCAGTCAAGCGGAGTATTGGAGCATTGTCCGTTTATGCAAGTATCGGCAGTACAGGCATCGCTGTCATCACAATTCACTCCAGGACACGGGTCGGTACAATTGGGATTCAGAGTATGCCGGCATCCTGCAAGCGCATCGCACAAATCAATCGTGCAAGTGTCGCCATCATCACAGTCAGCAGGCTGATAGAAGCATCCTGTCAGAGAAGAGCACGAGTCAAGTGTGCAGGCGCTGGCATCATCGCAATTCACCGTCACATAAAAGCAGCCTGAGGAATCGCAGAAGTCGGTGGTACAGGCATCTCCGTCATTGCAATCAACGGGAAGATGAAAGCACCCTGACAGCGGGTCGCAAATATCATCGGTGCACACATCCCCATCATCGCATGATAGCGGAGCATACAAGCATCCGCTCAAGGAATCGCAGAAATCGTCCGTGCAGGCGCTGGCGTCATCGCAATTCACCGCAACGTAAAAACAGCCGGACACCGAATCGCAAAAGTCGTTAGTACAGGCATCGGCATCATCACAGCTTGCGGTGGTGTTCACGCAGGAACCGACAAGACAGGCATCAGAAGTACACGCGTCATTATCATCACAATTGAGGGATGTAAAAACACATTGACCGCCCGCACATGCATCCGTAGTGCACAAATCGCTGTCGTCACAAACGATAGCCGCATTGGAACAGCTTCCGTTGGAACAGGTATCATTTGTGCACGCATCATTATCATCACAGTCAATTGGCGTGAATACACACTGACCGCTTACGCAGGCATCGGCCGTACACAAGTCGCTGTCATCGCAAACTATTGCCGTGTTCGAGCAGCTTCCGCTGGAGCATGAATCGGCAGTACAAGCGTCATTATCGTCACAATCAACTCCCATACAGGGATTAGCACAGTTTGGATTAGGGCTATATTGGCATCCCGCAATCACATCACACACATCAATAGTACAGGTATCGCTGTCATCGCAAGCAAGGAGAGTATGAGAACACACTCCGGAATTACATTCATCTGATGTGCATGCATCATTGTCATCGCAATCCAGCGGAGTATAAACACATTCCCCGCCCAGGCAAGTATCATTGGTGCACGAGTCACTATCATTACAATCGGTAGGCGTGCAGGAAACATGGATTAGACCGTTTTGAAGGATGGTTGTTTGGGTTATGTCAAGCGGGTCACTGATTTGCGGGTCAGGATTGTTTTCTTTTGTGAATTCTAATGATGTAGGCGTATTGAAAAAGATTATTGCAGTTTCTTCACCCGGATTTCCGACAATATCAAATCTGATAGCAAACAAAATTGTACCGTCTGATAATGTCTGCCCGTTAAGTGTAGGCGAAGGGTCAAACCACGAAAAAGTAATTAATCCGGCTCCGCTTTGATTTGTGCCAAAAGTGACGCCTGAAAGGTTAACATTGGTAGTTTGGTTAAACGCAGCTACAGTGGTATTAAACTTTATAGTGCCTTGCATGGATAAAATGCTTGTAAAGTCATACCCTCTCACCGAAACAATTACCTGTGTGGATGGTGGACCGGAAACCGTGTCCATAGACAATCGAAATGTGCCCCAAACAGGAGTTCCTAAAAAAACGAATGCCATTGGCGAAAAGATAAAAAGTGCTTTCCGGCATTGATTGAGTTTTCTTTTCATGCTGATTATTTTAAAACTGGAGTAAAGGTTCTGGGGGATAGTCACCCGCCATCATTCGCACAAGATACAAACCCTTGTTGAGAAATGCTTGATTTTTGTCACTTCGGAAGGGTGCAGGAAAGCGCGGTATAATGAAGCTGTCATACTCTTCTTTTCCCTGGAAGCCCAGCGGGTAATCCGCGCCAGCGGGGCATCCGGAAATAAAACACCAGCGGCAAATAAAAGGGAAAACTTCAGCGTATTCTCACGTTCATTTTTTGAGAAATCTTTCACTGCTTATTCTACCTTCACCGACTTCTTCAGCAGCTCTTCCCCTTTTTGAAAATCAGGAGGTATATCAAAAAATGATTCGCTCAGTGCCTGCGGCTTGATGGTTTTCACTTGGAAAGAAAAGGTGGTTTCCCCTGCCGCATTTGTGCTTGTCACCTCAAGGGGAATTCCGCTGATGCCGCTGCTTTTAAGAATTCCCAACACTCCCTTTGAACGGAGCGATGGAGGAAAATTTTCCGCGCCAAGTCCTATTGCATCGCTCACCCAGCAAAGCGCGGTTTCTTCCCGAGTTTCAATTTTCACCTGATAGCAATCATATCCTGCGATGCTTTTTTTGCCTTCCGTTTTCGCCACTGCAGCATTTGAAAATTTGGAAGATTCTGCAATCGAGCTTTGCGGGACGGTGTAAACGGCTTTCCTGCCTTCGATTTCCGTGAGGATATAAAGTTGTTCATCATTCGTCTTAAAAAGCAGCACGGTGGTGTAAGCCTTGCCTTCCGAAGTGCCGGTGATTTCCATTTTATTGCTGCCGCCTTTGGTAAACCATTTTACTACGGCAGCATCTTGGGTGGCTTTTGAATACGTTGCGACTTCAATTATCCCCTCGAATGATTGAGCGGAAACAAGAATCGCTGAAACAAGGAAACCCGTTGTTAATAATGACTTTTTCATTTTTCAAACTTTAAACCCCCATCTCAAAACTTCAAACGTAATCAGTTATGGTCCCACTCGTCCCTTCAGAAATGATGTATTATAGTAGTTGTCGGGAATATTCGTAGTGAATCCATTTCTTTTCACGGCATAGCCGCCATTGCCGGGTGGCGGAATGGGCACCGGTATCGGGATGTTGACGTTGTTCAGCACCGGAATCGTAACCGGGCCGACAAACGGAATATTGATGGTGACGCTCAGCGAGAGAGTAACCGCAAACCTGCCCACCGTTCCCGGATAACCGTAATCGCCTCCATCGCCTCCCTGCACATAAGGATTGATGCTGATATTGACCGGACCCTGCTGAATGGAAATCGGAACCAGCAGCAGACCGCCCTGCCCGGGAACGCCATACTGCGTGCCTGTGCCGTCACCGCCCGGCTGATAGAATGTAAGTCCTATCAGTGACGGGATATTTCCGCCTGTGCTGCCGCCAGCGCCACCACCTCCGCCTGCTCCAATCAAAATGCCGATGGAAGGCAAGCCGAATCCCGGATTGAACGTCAGAGCAAACGCCATGGCGTTGCCGCCTCCGCCTCCGCCATAGATGTTGAAATTATTCTGGATGGTGGTGTTCACCGTCAGGTTAACGGCATCACCGCCATTCATTCCCGCACCCGACCAGCCGTTGCTGGGGTCCGTTGCTATGCCGCCATCCCCGCCTTTTCCCAAAATGTTTCCATTATTGACAAGAGCCACTACCGAGCCGGCAGGCAATGAGCCGGTGGTGAAAGCAGGTGTGGTAGCATTCACCGATGTGACATCAACACCGGGATAAACGGTGACTACTACGCATACCGGACTGTTGGTGGGCGCACCCGGATAAGTAGAATACAAGTTGATGGAGGCGCTATAGTTCGTGGTGCTGTTGTTTACATCGAGGATATAGCAAGGAGTCAGCGTCACCGAGAAGATGATGTTGCGGAAGTAGGAGCCGCACAGTGTTTGAATGATTACCGGATAGGTGCCTGCCGGGGTGAAAGGCGTCACCTTGATGACCACGGTTGCCGTGCCGGAGGAAAACTGCGGATTGGGAGTGACGTTCACCGTCATTCCAGCGGGAAGCACACCCAGCACCGTGTACGCGATGTTCTGCGGTGTGCCCGCATTCTGATTGATGCTCAGCGTGAAGGTGGTGGAATCGGAAACGGTTCTGTCAATGGTGTCGGCTGTGGCGCTGGCAGTGATGTTGAAATAACAGTCTGCGCAGTCTTTCTGGTAAACGTTCAGCCAGCAGATGGTATTCCAGTACTGAATGGTGGAATCTTCGGTGTTGAAAATCGTCAGACCGTTGGCTGGATTGACGATGGCATCCCTTTCTGCCGTGGTCATGCGGGGCCAGAGAAATCCTTTATCATGCGACTCCACATGCAGAATGGCGCTTGAATCGGGATAAAGAATATTGATGCCCACCTGCTGGGCAAAAGACGATACCGCACAAATTGTGAGTAAGAAAACCGTGAAAAATCCGCTTGGCTTGAAATGCATCACTCAATAACAGGCTGCCGGGATTTTGCAAATATATTGATTCCCTCAGAACCCTCCGAATACCGCAGATGGCTTAAACCATTCTCCGTTCCTTTTTTATTATTTCGTAAGCTTCCACCACTTTCTGGAATTTCTCTTTCGCCTCGCGTTGCACATGCTCGCCAAGATGCCCCACTTTATCAGGATGATATTTCAGTGTGAGTTTCCGGTAGGCGGTCTTGATTGCTTCATTGGTGTCAGTTTTCGCAACGCCCAAAATCAGGTAGGCGCTTGCGACTCCGTTTTGCTTGTAAAACATCCCGTGAATGGAACTGAATTCGGTGGGATGCAACCCCAGCAGTGAAGCAATTTTTGCCAGCACTCGCAATTCACCTTCAGTAAGATGACCGTCAGCCTGCGCTACTCCAAAAAGGTAATGCACCAGTTGAAGCCGGGAGTGATAATCAGTCAGCCGCCTTACCTGCCGGCATACATCTTCCATTGCGATATTGCCTTTGTTAAGGCGGTTGAAGACACGCATGCTGGCAGCGGCTTTTTCCGCACCGAATTTTCTAACAAAAAAGTTGCGGACGTATTCCGTTTCTTCCCGCGTTGCCTGTCCGTCAGCTTTCATCACGATGGCGGAAAGCAGAAGCAGGCTCACCCGGAAGTCTGATTCGGGGGTTGAAGTGCCGTCAGAATTGATTTCATGGCGTATCACTTCCACCGTGGCGCTGTCGAGCAGCGAGCCGAAAGCAAAGCCCAGCAAGCCGCCCATCGGACCGCCTATCATCCACCCAACCCCGCCACCCAGCCATTTTTTATAAGCAGCCATTTTAAAGCTTAAAGTTACTGCTTCCGTAAATCGGCACCATGTTATGACTAAGTGAAATCGGAAATTTTTTTAGCAACCATTTAAAAATAAAAAATCGTCCGTTTGCACACATCTTTTTTATTTTGTACCAGACACGGAGATTTTTACACTTGAAATTTGTGATACAGCCCCAGCTTTCCATAGTTGTTACATCGCGCAATGATGACCATGGCGGTGAGATGTTCAAGCGCATGACCATTTTCACCAAAGGATTACTGCATCAAACACGCAAGCATGATTTGCGTGCGGAACTAATCTTCGTGGAATGGAATCCGCCTGACGGAAAGCCCCTGCTCCATGAGGTGCTGCCTAAACCGCAGCCCGATGACACGCTGACGATGCGTTACATCATCGTTCCCGGTTCCATACATCAGCGGTACAAGCGGGGAGGCGAGATTCCGCTGTTCCAGATGATTGCCAAAAATGTAGGCATCCGCAGGGCAAAGAGCGACTGGATTCTGTGCTCCAACGTGGATTTGCTGTTTTCCGACAAACTGATGCAGCTTCTGAAGCAGGGGGGCTTTGATAAAAAATGCTACTACCGAGCCAACCGCTGCGACATTCCCAATAAACTGCAAGCCGATTGGCCTACCGAGGCTGCGCTGGCGTTTTCGGAAAAAAACATCATCAAGCGTCTGGGCAAAGACCCGCGCTATTTGTATGTAGGCGACTGGCCTCATCTGATACCGAGAAACAGGTTCACTCTCTGGCTGATTGACAAGGCGAATTACCTCCGTCTGAAATATTTGTATGATTCCGTGCAGTTCAAGCTGCGCCCGCTTGATGCCGAAGCATGCGGTGATTTCACGATGATGCACCGCGAGGGATGGAATGACATCAAAGGTTATCTTGAACTTGACCTCTACTCGCTGCACATTGACACCTTTGCGCTGATGATGGCGCTGACGCGCGACTACAAGCAGGTGATTCTCGACCCGTATGCCTGCACCTATCATATTGAACACAACACCGGCTGGGAATCCATGAACCCGATTGAGAAAATAAAATTCTGGGAGCAGCGCCCCGGATTGGCGCATGATTTTATCTGGGAGGCTGCCAAGTTTATGCTGTACCGGAAAAAAACTTTTTATGTCAATGACGACACCTGGGGTATGCCCCAGGAAAATTTTGAGGAAATTGTACTTTCCCCGAATGCCTGAAGATGAATGGCGAAAAAAACAGTCCGGCAATTGTTATTGCCGTCTATAACAGGGACTACGCGCTCAGACGCCTGCTTGAAAACCTTGAAAAAGCAATTTATCCTGATACACCGGTACCTCTTGTCATCAGCATTGATAAAAGTGAAAATGAATCGGTGCATAAAACCGCCCTTGATTTTCATTGGTCGCATGGCGAGAAAAGCATCATCCGGCATGAACGGCATCTGGGGCTCAAACAACATATCCTGAGCTGTGGCGACCTCACGCAGCATTATGGCAGCATTATTCTTTTTGAAGATGACATCTATGCATCCGGTTACTTTTATGATTACGCGGTTCAAGCGCTCCGCTTCTATGCCGGTGATGCAAGAATTGCCGGCATCTCCCTTTACGGATACGATATTGCTGAAAACGGCTTCGGCCCCTTTGCAGCCATTGATGACGGATATGACGTTTACTTCATGCAGGTGGCTTCCTCCTGGGGGCAGGCGTGGACCAAGGCGCAATGGCAATCGTTCCGGAAATGGCTCGAAGAAAATCCTGAGGTAAAAAGGGAGGAATTTCTTCCGGCTTATTTGTCTAACTGGACGGAATATTCATGGAAAAAACATTTTGTGCGCTACCTCCATGCCAGCAATAAATTTTTCGTGTTCCCGCATCGCTCCTTCACTACCAACTTCGATGACCCGGGAGCCACCGCCAGCAGAAAAGGGTTGTTCCAGGTTCCCATAGCGGAAGGAGGGAATGGATATAAATTTTCGGAACTGGATGATTCGAAGTCAGTGTATGACGCCAATTTCGAGATGCGGGCTGACTGCCTGAAGAAGTGGTGTCCGTTTCTTAATCCGTTTGATTTCACGGTGGATTTATATGGCACGGTGCCCTTAGCCGATTGCACCACTCCTCATCTGCTCACAGTCAAGGAGGCTAAGGATGAAATTTTTGCTTTCTCCATGGAAATGTTCCCGCCCTTGCTGAATGTGATTAATAATCTTCGGGGTGAGCAAATCAAGCTGGTGAAGAAGGAAAATATCCTTTCAGAAAAAGTTTCTGCAGACATAAGCTATTACAAATACAAGCCCGTCAGCGAAATTATTTTCCAGGAAGAATTGGTGCAGCGGGTCGAAAAAGTATATGCCAACTACAGCCACAAAATTGATGCGCTGCATAAAAGCTATACGGAGAAATTAGAGCGGCTCCATTCTCAAATCAGAATCCTGGATGAGAATTATCACCGGCAAATCAGCAGCCTGCACGAGGAGTATGCGCTGAAAATGAAATCAGCCGTTGACGCTGCCTTGAAAGATTACCAGTTCAAGCTTGATTATCCGCAGTTTGCGCTTGTCACGATTGTGAAACGTGAAAATTTTGAATCGGCAGTGCCAACCGTTCAATCCGTTCAGCAGCAGGATTACCCCCGAATCAGTCATCGCGTGATTGTAATCGGTGATGCTTTAGGATTGAAACTTCCGGAATCAACAGGCACAAAACTTTCATTTCAATTCAGCAACAACATTACCGAAGCCATTGAATTAGCCGGGTTGCATTACAATCATCACGAAAGCGACTATCACTGCTGGCTGGAGCCGGGCACCATCCTGCTCCCGAAAGCGCTGATGACGGTACGTGATATTTTCACGCGCTTTGCCGAAGTGAACTGGATAAAAGGGCTGCCGGTGAAATTGGATGGTGAAGGCAAGTATATCCCGTTTATAAA
Source organism: Chitinophagales bacterium (assembly GCA_035575215.1). GTDB lineage: Bacteria > Bacteroidota > Bacteroidia > Chitinophagales > CAIOSU01 > DATLYB01. The sequence continues at coordinate 9,023 of DATLYB010000188.1, read as the reverse complement.
CGGAGTGGATTTCCGGTGGGATAAAAACAGATTTCACGAAAGCACGCTGCCGGAAATAGGCAACTTATTTTCCCGATGCGGCATATTGTGGAAAAAACACCTGTGGCAGAAAGCAGGAGGCGGCTTTAACCGCCAATTGCCGCACGTTTCCGATGTTGAAGTTTTCTCCAAAATGTTTTCCTGCGATTATCTGTATGTTGTCATCTCCTACCTCACTGCTTCGCGGTTCGATTACATTCCGTCTGAAAATGCCCGTCAGGAATTTAATGAATTGAAAAAAGTTTTTCAGAAAAGGAATACGATGCAAAAACTGCTCAGCGCAGCATTCTATCCTTTTTTTAAAAGGGATATTCCGCTTTTGCGAGCCATTCACAAATCACGAAACGATTATCCACCCCTCATCCGGTTTGATTACAACTCACAGTCTTTCTACCTTAGCCCCTACTGAAACCGTGTACGGTTCAAGCTTCATGTATCCCAAAATTTCAATCATCACCATTAACTTGAACAACGCCCGTTTCATAGAAGAAACAATGCAATCGGTATTGAATCAAAACTATCCGAACCTTGAATATATCATCATTGACGGGGGCAGCACGGATGGAAGTATTGAGATAATTAAAAAATACGAGAGCCGTCTTGCTTATTGGTGCAGCGAAAAAGATGAAGGCTATGGCTTTGCATTGCAAAAGGGCTTCCGCCAGGCAACGGGTGAAATCATGGCGTGGCTTAATTCCGATGATGTTTATTATCCGCGAAGCCTCTTCACGGTAGCTGAGATATTTACGAACCATCCGCATGTGAAGTGGCTCACCGGCTTCCCGTCATGGCTCAGCGAAAAGGGATTCCGGCTGGGGGAGATGCCTAACATTGAAAATTCATATTGGAGGCTGCGGTATGATTTGTATTTGAATTATTCCCGATGGTCACGCATCCGGTATCTTGGGGGCGATTTCCGGGCTATTCAGCAGGAATCCACCTTTTGGAGAAGAGAACTTTGGGAGAAAGCAGGCGGTTGCGTCAATACAAATTTCAAGCTTGCAGTTGATACGGAACTGTGGGGAAGGTTTTTCCGGTATGCGCCACTTTACACAGTTCCCTGTATTCTTGCCGGTTTCAGATGGAGCGGTGAAACGCAGCTTACGAAAGTGAAGCGGAACGAATATCTGGATGAATGTCTAAAAGCGTTGGAACAAGAGCAATCTTTACTGCCCATATTGAACATGACAGCGTTAAAACTTCGATTTTATTCCGCTCAGCTTTTTAAAGTCTGTTATTACTTCGATTTGCCTATGGGGTTTTTGTACCCGTGGTTACTGAAGCTTCCTCCGCAATTGACCTGATTTATTGACTGCTCATCCTGCTTAAATCATTGAATATCACTGCAGATATTTCCCGGATGATAGCAGCCTGCGTATTCAGATTATATCCTCGGCTCATAATACAGATTAAATACGGAAAACCGGGCAGATATACGATACCGCAGTCATGCAGTTGCATCAAGCCTGATATATCCGTGCCTCGTTCTCCAAATTTGTGTGAAACCGTTATGCCGGGGCGCACACCGGCAACGATGCCATCCCTGAATGTCGTCCGGCTAAGCAGGTCTTATTGAGATACGTGGCATTATAGAGCAGCCTGAAACAGCTCGAATACTCTTTGACAGATACATAGTCATCAAGGTCTGCGACTCCCCCAATTATAATTCCCAAATCATTAAAGGTTCTTTCCAGAATTTCATTGCCGGTATTTTCAAAAACAAGCTGCATAGCCTCATTATCGGAATCCAATAAGGGATTAATAAAGCGGTATCCTCCGCTTAAACTCGGTTTTAGCGATTTTTTGCATTACCTTTTTACAATTGGCTTGCTGCCTTTGTGCGCCAGATGTTCTCCCATAAAAAATCCGCACAATAAAAAAAAATAATGGCGGCAGTGAGCAGTATTAGTACAAACCTTTAACGTGGTGAATCTAAGCATGAATAATGAGGCATATTGGCTTCAGGGTACTTAGGGATGTGAACATGCCTCTCGGCATGGTAGGATGACCTCACCAGCGGTCCGCTTTCAACATATTTGAAGCCTTTGGACAACCCGGCTTCTTTATAAAGCTGAAAAATTTCAGGGTGAACGTATTCTTTCACTTCCAGGTGCGTTTTGGTAGGCTGCAAATACTGTCCGATGGTGAGCACATCACATCCGGCTTTAAGCAGATCGTCCATCACTTCAAACATCTCCTCTTTCGTTTCACCTAAGCCCGCCATGACTCCGGATTTCGTCCGCATCCCTCTTTGTTTCAGCCTGCGGATGACTGCAAGGCTTCGTTCATATTTCGCCTGCGGACGCACCTGCGGGTGCAGGCGCCTGACAGTTTCCATGTTGTGGGAAACAACTTCAGGCGCTTCGTCTGCAATGTCATCCACACTGTCCATATTTCCTTTGAAATCGGGAATCAGCGTTTCAATGGTGGTTCCCGGACATAGTTCGCGCACTGCGCGAATCGTTGCAGCCCATACCTTTGAGCCTCCGTTTATCAGTTCGTCACGGTCAACCGAGGTGAGTACGCAATGTTTTACACGCATCAGCCTGACAGCTTCAGCAACCCGCATAGGCTCTTCCCAGTCAACCCCTTCAGGTTTCCCGGTCTTCACCGCGCAGAATCCGCACGAGCGCGTGCAGATATTTCCAAGTATCATGAAGGTGGCTGTTCCTGCGCCCCAGCATTCGCCCATGTTGGGACAGTTGCCGCTTTCGCATATCGTGTGAAGCCGGTGCTGGTCAACAAGGCTGCGTACCAGCTTATAGTTTTCACCGATAGGCAGCTTTACCCTCAGCCACGGGGGCTTGCGTGTGAAATGATGCGATTCTGCAACGGGAAGGTCAATCATTCCTTTTCCGGGTTCCGGGTGGTGATTTGAAGCTAAAATTAGCGGAAGTTCGGAAGTTGCGGCTTTATGCTCCAGCCATTAAACACAAGTATGGGAAATTTCACCAACGTTTCCCAAACTGGAAACTGATGTATGCAGCGATGAAGTAGAATCTGTTGCCGTCAGAAACCATAATAGGCACTTTCTTATAGTAGATGTCCGTTTGAATCCCGGCTTCAAGCGCCTTCACGAATTCTTCCTTTCCCGCCCAGTCGAAGTTAAAACCGAACTTCCCGTAGATGCCCGGAACGGGTTCGATTTCCTTCAGCCCGTATTTGAAACCGGACGCGCCTGCAATTCTGTACCAGTCAAGAAACACATCTTTATTCTTTTCGGAATACCGCTGGCTGACGATAACATAAGTTTCATAATTGGGGTCATTGTCTTGAACGGGGTAAGCTAAATCGAGATAATACGGCTTAAGCAAACCAAGGGTGAATCCACCCAGATATGTTATTGCGAAGCGTACCCCGTTTTTTTCTGCTTTGTCAGCGATATTCTTTTTAAATCCATATCCAGCACGGAGCGTGAAAAAATGGTTTTGCTTGCCGTAAAAGAAATTTTTGGGAGAATCAAGGAAAGAACCGAAGAACGAAAGTTCAGCCGACTGCTTTCTTTCTTTCCAATGCCTGATTTCCGTGAAGCCGAACTGGATGATGCGTGTCTTGTGAATGTTCAGGATTTTCGCTCTTTCGCCAAACGCCTCCCACCCGTTGCTCAGAAATCTTCCGCCAATGCTCCATTCATTATGAAAGATAATGCCTTTCAGCTCTTCCGGCTGCATTTTGTTTCGTTGAGAAAAAGAAATGCGGGAAGAAATCAGCAGGGCGAAAAGTATAAAAATTCTCACGCGATGGGATTAAAAAATTACAGCTAACATTTGTTCTTTATACAAATATCTGTATCAAATTGTTCCTCGTTTTTAAATCGTCAATTGGGAAGCAAATCTGGCAAAGAACTCTGGCACCTGACCTTTTCATCCTTTGGCTGCAGACATCAGCTTATCGTGTTTAAATTTATGAAAAAAAACGCTGACGCATGACCTCTATTGTCACTTATCAGAAAGGTTTACGAAGCATCTGTCTGCATGTCAATTCGGGCAATGCTTGCACCGCTGATGCTTCGCCCGTTAATCATGGAAGTTGCGAAGCCTCCTCGCCTGCCGACCTCACCGCCACCTCCCTTGCTGCCGACTGTAATGGGAGAAAAAATTAATCGGCTCCAATAAAGTGGGCGACAGGTTGCACTTGCGGATGGTTTCTGAACTCCTTTTTGTCTTTGCAAAAGGTTGACTTTTTCCACCACATTGTCTTTTGTTGACTTTCCCGATAGTCCACCGGATCATCCCCGTTTTTTCGCGCAGCGGTGGGTTACCTGCCGATTTCAATTCTTCCAGTTTTTCACATTGGCGGGTGTAGCCTTTCCCATGGTGATTTGCGGGCGAAAAACTTCCACTCTGTTTGCTGAAATTTTTGCGGAGACGGGCTGTTTCTTTCCACCACTTTCATCACGCTTATCTTGCTTCCCGTTGGTGCTTTGAATTCAACAACGAATAGAAAAAATTTTTTACCAACTCTCAAATTCACAATTCACATATGCCGGCAGTGCAAAAGTGATAAATTATTTTTCGATTAGCTCAGAAATCAGTTGTGCGATAAACCTTTTGCCTCCCCGCTCCGTAAAACTCCCTGAACCGAACGGGGTTCTGAATTAGTTTTTCATTTTTTTACTGACCAAAACGTCTGAGATTATGAGGGGAAGAATTACGCGGGGAAAGACGATAGGTATTGTCATTTCCTTACTGGCTGCAAGCTTTATGAGCATCGGGCAAACCGCTCCGGTGCAGGTGTTGAAAGACCACACGTTTACCACGCATTTTTTTGACTATGAAGCGCTGGGCATTAACCCGGCAAACATCGCTGCCCACTGGCGCACTGACAAGAAGGTGTCATTCGGGCTGATGTCAAGCAACTTCTTGCTGTATTCACGCGGCATCAAGAGCGACCTGCTTCACGGAGGCGGATTGTCGCGCCTCAGTGAAGTGAATCACTGGCTGGACGAGGTGCTGATAGAGCGCAACGCCATTAACTTCGACAACACGGTGCTTGGACTGAACGTCAACACCAGGAAAGCCGGATGCTTTGCCTTCAGCCTGAGAAACAACGTGTATATGGAGATGGAGGTAAACGGTGTACTGGAAGACCTTGACTTTGAGGGAGCTGATTTCAGCAATATAGCCGACATCATAATGGAGGCGATGGAAAACTATTCGGACAGCACGCTTAACAGCGAAGACGAGAGCTACATCAAAATGAACATGGTAAATGAGATAAACATGGGCTACAGCCGCAAGGTGGTGAATAAAAAGAAATGGAAACTGTTTGCAGGCGCCAACCTGAAATACCTGATGGGTTTTGCTGACCTTGGCCTTGAATTCAACGGGCGGGATGTGGCAGGATACTACTCCCTTTCATCGCTTCTGCCCGAAGGCTGGGAAGATGAAAACATCGTAAACCAGTTGAAAAGCGAAAAGAAATTCGGTCATGGCTTTGGCAGCAGCATAGGCGTAGCGCTGAAGGCTGACAAGGTACGTGCTGGATTGTCCGTTATTGACCTCGGATTCATAAAGTGGCCGTCCAAGCGTCTTTACATCACGCAACAGGAAGCCGTCATGGAAGCGCTCACCGAAGACGATGTGAAGGAAGCTGTTAACAATGTTATACGCGATAACCAGCGCAACGAAAATGGTACTGAACTGCTTCCCGCAAAAATGATTCTCGGAGCAAGCTACGATGTGCACAAATATGTGTGCGTTTACATGGATTTCGCCTCTCCCTTGGTGAAAACGGCAAAAGGAATGAACAATCCAACCATAGGAGCTGGCACGTGGCTGTCGCTTCGAGATTATCTCACTGTTAAAACAGGCGCAACTTTAGTGACAAAAAAATTGGTTACGCTGCCGTTATTCATCAGCTTCTTTGGCGGAAAAAACAAATCGTTTGAGTTGAGTATCGGTACCTCTGATATGCTTAGCTTTTTCAAAGAGAACAGAGAGTACGTGAATCTGCAAACTGCGCTGATGAAATTCCACTTCTGAATCGGGGGGTCTGGGATTGAGAGAGGAATTCATTCCTGCTTTATAATCTTTTCGTTTAAAATAATTTCCCTCCCATCGGTAATGCGCAGAAAATATACTCCAGCATTCAGCGGCTCGACAGAGAAGGAAAAGCGATTCTTGCCGCTTTTCACCCGGTCACGGATGAATGTTTTCACCGGCTTTCCTGCAGCATCAAACAATTCAATCGCAAGAAACCTGTCTCCATCCAACTCAAAATCAAGCGAGATAAAACGGGAAGCAGGATTGGGAAAGGCTTCAGGCTGAATTTTCCTGACAGGCTTGACAGCAACAGGCGGTTGCGAAGCGGTATCGGGACTTTGGAGCTCCGAAATCCATGTGGAGTTGATGCGCTGCACCCCGCTGCGCTCGGCAAAAAATCCGGCTGCCCACACTTTCCCCGCTTCATCATATTTCCGCTGCGAGCCGGAATAATCACCCCATCGCTGCCGGATACCCGGCAGAGGCGCTGCGAAGTCAGTGCCGGGTTTAAGCGTCACACGCTCGGAATAACCTGAATGGCTGTCGTAAAATACTGCCGAAAACCCTGCAAACGTATCCACCGAAGTATGGTTGAACGTTATGAGCGCCTCGTCATCACCCGGATATTTTCCGGTATAGGAAATATTCGCGTAAGCAAAGTCAAGTGAGTCAACCCCTATAATTCCACCATGAATGTCTTTGGTACCGCTCACGTTAGAAATGATACCATGATATACGGCAGCCCGGGAGCTGTCGGGATTTACGGTGTTTTGCACGAAATGGATTTGGTCATCTTCCAGGTATCCGCCCAGCACACGCGAATCATTGGTCAGCAGAATGCGGTTGAATCGTTGTTTGCCGTCAGGCGCCAGGCCGTAGGATACATTGCTGGTATGTATACTCATTTGAAGATATGTTCCCGGGTCGTCAAGCAAGCCTGTGACGCGCAGGATGAAAAACGTGTCGTTCTGCAAAGCGAAATTCTTGTTTGACAACAAATAGATGTCAGGACCGTAGGTGGCGGAGCCTCCCTGAATCGGGCAAAGGTTGCGGATAGGCAGCCCGTCATACTTGATATCGTTATAATAGCGCATCACCAGCGTATTCCCGTCATATCCGCTCTGCTTGCTGATTTGCCAAATCAGGCTTTCGCGGAAAAGATATTTCCAACTGTCAAGGGCGTTAAGCGTGTCGTTATGAAGCTTATTCACCGTGATAAACAGTTCATCATCGGTGATGGCGATGATGGGATAATCGGACCAGGAGGAGTCATTCAGCGGATTGCCCGGAAGAGAGTACAAATGCCATTCATCCCCCGGATGAGCGGAAGATGAGAAAGCAAGCACGAGGTTGCTGGTGGAATCCGTGCTTCCGCTCAGGCAGGCGATGATGAAGCGGTTCTGCTTCATGTCATACACCACGCGCGGGTCATATTTATTGGCCGGAAGCTGCAGCGTATCAAAAAAGGCTTCAAGTGAAACCGTGACAAGCAGGCTGTCAGCTTCTGTATCATACATGTAAATAGTGGAGTTGGCAACGGAAATCAGCATGCCGTCATTTGATACAGCAAGGTGATTGTCAGTGGGAACGCTGCCGTCAAACTCATTACCTTCAAAACCATTCAGAACAAAGGGATTTTCAGCATTACCGAGAACTACCGTACTTCCGGTTTTACGGGGAGCAGGCGTGGAAATCAATTCCTTTTGCCTCAGCAAAAATGATTGGTAAGAATTTCCGCTGGGCGAAGGCATTTCAAGATTAACCAGGGCAGGCTTGAAATCACGGGTGATTTGCCAAGGCTTGATGCTAACGCGTTTTTCTGAGGTGATGATTTCAGATGTAGAATAGCTGAAGTTTTGCGAAAATACCGCTAAGGAAAAAAAGCAGAAGAAAATCGGAAGAAACCCTTTCATGCGATTTATCTCACCGGTAAGATACGCATTTCATCATTCTCAATACGCCCGTTCGTTCACTCCTTCCATGTAGTTGATGAAGGCACGGTTAGCCACTTTGTTACCGCCCGGAGTGGGATAGTTTCCGGAAAAATACCAGTCGCCTGTATGATAGGGACAGGCTTTATGGAGATTCTCAATGCTCTGGTAGATGATTTGCACTTCGGCATGGATGAAATGATTCTTCACGATTTGCGCAATCTTGGCTGCCAGTTCCTCATCCGTAAAGCGTTCGTACAATTTTTTCACGTGATTCTGAACCTGCGCTGCCGGATGCATCTCCTGCTCTTTGCATTTTTCATAAATCTCCTCCAGCAGTTCTTCTTCATTGCGTTCTTCCAGCAATGCGACAGCCGCACGGAAAGCAATAAAATCTTTCATGCGCGACATGTCAATGCCGTAGCAATCAGGATAACGTATTTGCGGGGCGGAGGAAACGATGATGATTTTCTTCGGGCGCAGGCGGTCGAGATTATAGAGAATGCTTTGCTGCAGGGTGGTGCCGCGCACAATCGAATCATCCAGTGCCACAATCGTATCAACATCATTCCGGATGAGTCCGTAGGTGACGTCATACACATGTGACACCAGTTCATTGCGTGTTTCATCTTCAGTGATGAACGTGCGCAGCTTGGCATCTTTGACGGCAAGCTTCTCAAACCGAGGCGACAGACGCAGGATTTTTTCCATTTCGGCATCTGCCATCTTTCCGTTCAGGCTGATTTTTTTGAGCTGCTCTTTCTTATAGCGGGAAAGATATTCGTTCAATCCAGCCTGCAGACCGAGAAACGCCACCTCAGCCGTATTGGGGATGAAAGAAAACACCGTATTTTCAAAATCATAATTCACCGCCTGTAAAACGGCATCTGTAAGCAGATAGCCGAGTTTTTTTCTTTCAGAATAAATATCCCTGTCGGTGCCGCGTGAAAAATAAATCCGCTCGAAGCTGCATGACGCCCGAATACCAGGTTCGCAAATCGGCATCTCGCTGATACTGCCGTTCTTCTTTACGATAAGGGCATGACCAGGCTGAATCTGTTTGATTTTT
>DATLYB010000187.1:0-10773 GCA_035575215.1 Chitinophagales bacterium | reverse complement strand
TGTTCCTGATTCAGGGATTGGCGCCCGGCACGTATGATGTTCAAATTAACCCGGATACGATTTATACCCAGCAGACGATTAGCGGAGTGAGTGTCACAGCAGGCACCGTGACGGATTTGGGGCAGATTAATTTGTGAGCCGGAGCGTCCCGTTCATTGTCATTCAGGCGGTTCTGAAACCGGAATCTAAGAAATCTGCTTAGTTCCAAATTCCGTATTCAGAAAAACAGCGGATGGAACACCACACCATCCGTGCGGTTGAACTCAAGGGTGGGCGAAGGCACCTTGATGAGATTCAGCAATTGAAGCAGTACCTTGATGGCAGGCTTGGTGGTTTTCACGCGCGTGAAATCCACATCCAGTGAGAGATAGAACTGCGGATAGCGTTCAATATCGGAGCGGTCCGCTTTGTTTGCATCGCTGCATTCGCAGTAAGGCGTTTGCTGCGGCTCGCTGCACCACCGGTTGTCAAAGCCGCCCAGCATCCCGCTGGCACCGTAGCCAAAGGCGATGTTCAGCCACGGGGGAAATCGCCTCTCCTTTTTCATAAACGATTTCACATTAGCCGAAGCCCACGTGGTGACAGCATTGTAATCTTTCAGGAACAGCTCAGCCTTTGAGTTGCCGAACAGATAGTCAGTGCGGCTTTTCACCTCATCGGGATAATCCTGCGGCAGTGCGGACAACTTGATGACGATGCGCTGGTCATGCCACGCAAATTCCTGCCCGATGACGAGGGCAGAGCCGGCAAAATTGGCGAGGAGGTCCCAGCCGCTGAATCCCCATTTCGAAGAAAAGGCATCGAGCACCTCAACCGATGATAAAAGAAACGCGCCCGTCACCCCACCGGTAAGGATGGCAGCGCGGTCGTTCATCCCCGTCCAGCGGTACATCCCCCCAGCCCAACGGCTGGCAAAGTAAGCTCCGAACACATGCCCGGCTTTGTCGATGCCAAGCCATTCCCTGCCGTCATTGAAAAAATGAAAGGATGTGCGCGGATAATCTTTATACCAATAGTGGTTTAACCCTGCCAGGGTAGCACCATACACTCCGAGGATGCTTCCCGTTACGCCCCAGAATCGCTTCTTGCAGAAGGAAGGAGCACGCTCGGTGAAATGAAAGCGCTGGGTTTGGGAGAATGAAAAATTGCAGCATAAGAGCATGATTGCAGGCAGAATGAAAGGCTTCAGATTGTGTGTCATTGCGAGGATGCAAAAGGCGACAGACGATACTTTGACCGCAGCAATCGCCATAACAGCGTGCTGTTATGGATTAGTCATCTCCCTTCTATCTGACCAAACTAATACAATTCAAGGAATGGGACTTTTCAATTGCAGTGTTGTCATTTTTGGGTTAATAGCGGAATCTCGTTGTTGAGATGAAATCAATAGAGCATGAAGCGTTCTTATACCTGGGCAAATTGTTGTGCTCCGCTGAGGAGGTATCCAATGCTATATTTGCAAGGGGGAAGAGAAGTTTTTTCAACTAAGGCGGACCCTTGTGGAAATGAAACTGTAGCCCCGTTAAAATTCCGGGAGAAGTCAGGCAGCAAATTGATGAAAGGATAAAAAGTGAATTGAAACGTATGACGCCCGTTTCCGTCCGAAATATTTCAAAGGTTTTTACTGTTGGTGAGCACAAGTACAATTTCAAAGAATTTATCAATGAAAACTTGTCAGGCATTTTTTCTAAAAACAGAACAAGGGAGAATGGAGAATTTTATGCGCTGAAAAACGTATCGTTCGAGTTAGAGAAAGGAGACGTGCTTGGCATCATTGGCGATAACGGAGCGGGAAAAACCACTTTATTAAAAATCATTTCCGGTGTGTCGCAGCCCAGCGGGGGCGAGGTGGTGCTTGACGGCAGGTTATCTTCCATCCTGGAAATCGGAACGGGCTTTCATTTGGACCTTACAGGAAGAGAAAATATCTTTTTAAGCGGCTCCATTCTTGGGATGAGTCGTTCAGAAATAACCAGCCAGTATGAGAGCATCGTGCATTTCAGCGGGTTAGAAAATTTCATCCATGTTCCTATCAAGCGGTATTCTTCAGGGATGTATCTGCGGCTTGCCTTTTCGGTACTGGCGCATCTTAATACCGACATCATTCTGCTGGATGAAATTATTTATGTGGGCGATGCCGAATTCAGAATGAAGAGCTACAATAAAATCAAACAGCTTGCAGCGAGCGGCAAAACCATTGTGATTGTCAGTCATGACCTTGCTTCCATCTCGGAACTGTGTTCGAAATGTCTGCTGCTGGTGAAGGGCGAAGCAAAACTGTTTGGCAAAACCAGCGAGATTGTCAGTGAATATCTGGATGAATCTCTCAGGAGGTACATCAACACATCGAACGGGGAAAACCGGAACAATAAGCTGAAGGAGGAACTGGAGCATCTTCAGCAAGAAATTGAACAGAAGGATAAGATTATCCGTGAAAAAGAAGCGGTATTAAACAGCACCTCTGAAAAAGAAAGCATGCTGCAGGCAGAATTGAGCAAGCTGAAAACCGAGGCGGAAGAATTATACCGGATACGGGAGGCAATTAAGCGCGGGCATGGAAAAGAACCGGCAGAGAATACATCATTTTTTCAGGCAAGGGAATGGGAGAATGAATATGAGGCTCCCGGCAGTGATAGCGTCAGGCTGAAAAAAATATCCATTGCAACCAGTGACCAAAACAGGCGGGTCAGCCAGGCTGACGATGTAGTCATCGAAATCGAATACTGGAAATATGTGGATGAGCCGCTTTGCATAGGCATAGCTGTTTCCTATAATTTCAGCCACATGGCGTTTGCAACTTCTTCTTCTTTCGGAGGTGCGCCTCCTTTGAATAACAGGGGCAAGGGGTTATTTAAGAACTATTGTTACATCAGCCGGTATTTATTGAACCATGGCATGTTTAGTTTCAGCTTGTTCTTTTTAAACGAAGAGGGCGACCGGGTTTTTTCTCTCCTTAATGCTGTGTTTTTAAAAGTGGAGCGCATCCCCGACCAGTATAAGAAATATAACTATAACGTGAATCTTGTGTCGCCTTTCATGCCCAAATTAAAATGGAGCTGAGCATTAATTAAATTTCCGGGATATAACAGCCATTTTTGTGCTCAACTATCTGCAGCTTTACAGGATAGATGCTTTTATCATCTATGCGGGCTCTTATGTTTTTGGGGCTTTGCTGACAAGCGGTGAGATTTCATTTCTCACGATAGGGTATGCAATTCTCATTGCCTCTCTGCCTGTCAATTTTGTTTACTCGCTGAATTCCATCAGCGATAGACACATTGATAAGATAAATAAACCCCACCGCCCCTTGCCGTCCGGAAAAATCAGCCTGACGAATGCCAAAATCTACGTCACAATGTTGCTGGTGATTTCATTGCCAGCGGGTCCCTTGTTTGAATCAATGATTTCCATGCTTTGTTATTATTTGATTTTGCTATTGGGCATCCTGTACTCTAACCCTGTTTATCCCTTTAAAAGGAACAAGTACCTGTCGGTTATATGCACGTCCGCTCTCTTGATAGCTCCGATGCTAATAGCGGTTGCAAAAACCGGTGGAACAATTCCTGGTGAATTCATCCCCCTCATCTTGTTCATCTACCTCTTCCTGTTAATTACTATTCCTCTGAAAGATATTGAGGATGTAGAAGGTGATATCATGAATAAGAGCCAGAATTGGTATGGCTGTCTGGGTATGAGATTGGTATATGTCAGTGCGCTGTTGAATCTGCTTCTGGCTGCTGGCGCGTGGCTGTGGATGCCTTTAAGCGCACATAAACCTGTCATCGTTGTTTTTTTTCTCATTCAACTTTCGGTTACGCTGCTGAATCTGCTCAACCACGATTGGATTAATTCACTCTACAAGCAAAAGATATTCGTTACTATCGTTTATATGGTATCCGTCTGGGTGTATCAAAATTTGAAATGAAATTTTCTCCCCACAGTATTTTGCTTTCCCTCTTTATTCTTGGAGCGTCAAGGATGCTGATTGAATTGCTTTTCTATTATGATGATTACAGCTTTGTTTCCCTCTCGGCTTCCTATAGCATGCTGTATTATGTTTTCACCATCTATTCTTCCATTCCCTATTGGGCGATGCGTATTGTTCGGATTAAAACCGAAATTGACGATTCCGCAGAGAGAGAGATTTACAGGCTGTCAACGCCCTTATGGCTGATTTATCCCCTGGTGCCGGTGATTACCATCCTGACTGGAAGTTCTTATTCCGTTGAGGTGCCATTGTTCAAATGGATTCCCACTTTCATGACCAAGGGTAATTTTCTTCCCACCGGAATGATTGCAGTCATACCGGTCATTCTTCTGTATTTCACTATTCTGTTCCAAAAAAAAATACATATAAACCTGCCTGCTGTCTTTATAGCCATAGCGGCAAGCTGCACGATTCTTTACCTGTTGTTCTATCAATGGTTATTGTCTTTATTTCAGCTTGTTCTCAAAGAATACAACTACGCATTGGGATTTGGGATATATCATCTCATCATGGCTGTCTATTTACAATTTGTCATGAAGAGATTCCTCGCGCTTTTTCCGGGTGTGGCTGCCGTGTTCAGGGGGTTTAACATATTCAATTCCATTATTTTTGCTTTTATTTTGCTCTATGGAATCCTGTTAGTGATTAAAGGATGAAAAAAATAAACAATTTCAATTTCACTCTTTGGGAATTTGTTTCCGGGAAGACAGAAGACCTGAAAAGTTTATTAAGGCAGGATAATAATGTAATTATCGTCCGTTCTTTTCTGAACGGCAGGGAGGTGGAAAAGTTTTCCGGTTATGGGAAAACCCTTTTTCAGGATAATCCCGGCTTGCCGCTGCTTCCCCGAAGCTTTTACAATGTGCACCGGCTGCTGCATGGTAACAATGATACAGCAGGTTATTATTCCGAAGTGGCTGAATTTGCACGCAATAATACCGCTTACTCTTCACTGAACCTGCAAATTCTGGATTTTTTTGAATCATCCGGATTTAAACTGATGAACAAAAGCGACCATCGCCTCTCTAAAATACCCGCCTCTACCTATAGAATTATAAAGAAAGATTTTGCTCCTATTCATTCACATTGTGAAAAATATCTTCTCAGCTTATATCCGTTTTGCAAAAAAATTCTTGCCGATTGTAATGTGGATACGGATATCCATTACAGTTACTTCGTTCAATTGACCAATCCGCAGAAAGGAGGTGAACTGGTGTTGCTAAAGACCGGATGGAACGAAACCAAAAAGAAAAATGATTTTCTCACCGAAACGTTGGTTTCTGAAGAAGGAATAGCTACCGATTTAAAAGATATTGAAAAGTATCCTCTCCGCCTTAATCCGGGCGATTTGCTGATATTTGACGGGGGAAATATCTGGCATGCCATTTCTCCGATTGAAAGCGATGACGAGCGCATCACATTCGGAGGGTTCATTAACCCATCGCGTGAGGATGCAAATTCATTTTTTATTTGGTCATAACCTCCTTGAGATTCTCCTCAGGGAAAAGTAAGTTTAACTCCGGAATTTTGATGCGCCAAAAATTATCGGAGAGTAACGGGAGTTTATCGCAGGATAAGCAGCAGCCCGCGCCATACTTCGTACACCTAAGCCGGAGGTAAATACAAAATTGACTTAAATTTGAAACATCTCTTTTCGCTTTTCTTAAAAATTTCATTTGTAATGAGAAAAATGTTTATAGATGCAACACTGCAAAGTGAATTTGAAAAGAAAGGATATGCGGTTGTTCCATTTTTAAATAACCAGCAGGTAAAAGAGTTGAGCGATTTTTACATAAAGGAAAATAAACTCATTGATAACTATGACCCGACTTTTGCGGAGTTTTCGGTGTTGAATGCAGAGCTTGAAAACAGGAAAAAGATTTTCGAAAAAATAACCTCGGTGTTCCTTCCTGTTGCCGGAAAAATACTGTATAACTGCCGCCCTTTGATAGCGAATTATGTCTGCAAGGAACCGCAAAAAGGTTTAGTGCCGGTGCATCAAAACTGGGCTGTGGTGGATGAAACTCAATATGCTTCCGTTTCAATCTGGTGCCCCCTTGTGGATACGAATAAAACAAACGGCACTCTTGCATTTGTGGATGGTTCCCATAGATGTTTCCGAGGACCCCGGGGCAGCTATGCAAACCGAAGTTTTCTGCTGATAGATGAGTATATAATTAATAACTGCCTGACTTATGTTAATATGAAAGCGGGGGACGCAATCATACTGGATGACAGTATCGTTCATTATTCCTCTCCGAATTATTCCAATTCCATCCGCCTTGCAATACAACTCATCATGATTCCTGATGAGGCACCGGCTTACCATTATACCTTCCGTGAAGAAAATCAAAAAATGATTGCCGACCTTTATGAGGTGGATCACAACTATTACCTCACGATGGTGAATTGGCGCGGAGATTTGTCAAAATATACCCGGCTTGCTTCCTTTGAATTTGAAAATAAATTGTATTCCGAAAAAGAATTTAAGGAGAGGATGCAAGCAGCTTCCGCTTTTTAAGTCAGCCGGTGCATTACCGGAGAAATTCTCGTACTCATCATCATCATCATTACTCCGTTTCAAACAATCCGCTTATGATTCTGTCGGCTATCATTTTTCCTTTGCGTGTCAGCCGAAGGGTTTCTTTTTCGGCTGCGAGCAATCCTTCCGCTATGATTGCTGAAACGGATTCTTCAAAATGAGCTGCCTGCCTTTCAGGAAAATTCTGTTTGAGGTAGTTTCTGTCCACCCCCCAATTGGTTCTCAGCGATGTCATAATGTACTCATTGAACCGGTCGGTTGCCGAAAGGATTTCTTGTTCAAAATTCAAATTCCCTTTTTCAAGCGCTTGAATGTAAAGCGAATTGTTCGCAATGTTCCACTGCCTTGAAATACCGTTATAGGAATGGGCAGAGGGCCCCAATCCGATGTATTTTTTCCCTGTCCAGTACGAGGTGTTGTGGCGGGAGCGGTAACCGGCTTTTGCAAAATTGGAAATCTCGTAATGTTCGTATCCGTTTTCTTCGGCAAAATCCATCAGTGATTCGAATTGCATTGCGGCATCTGCTTCGTCCGCGTCAGGGGCTTTTTTCTCCCGAATCAATTTATCAAGAATTGTTTTCGGTTCAATGGTGAGGCAGTAAGCTGAGAAGTGGGGGATATTGAAAAGTGAAACTTTATCAAGGTTTGTTAACCACTTTGATTGAATTCCGGAGGCTTGGCTGCTTCCCGGTATTCCGTAAATCAAATCAATGGTGATGTTTTCAAAGCCCGCATCCTGCACATGGCGCAGGGAGAGTTCTCCCTGTGCGGCACTGTGCGCACGGTTAAGAAATTTCAAATCATCATCGTTGAACGACTGGATGCCGATAGATAACCTGTTGACCGGAGTGGTTCTCAGTTCGGTTACTTTATTTTTTGAAAGGTCGTCAGGATTGGCTTCAAGGGTGATTTCTGCATCAGAAGCTATGGGGAATGTGCTTTCCAGTTTTTCAAAAATCCTTTTCAATTCATCAGATGACAGAAGGGAGGGGGTGCCGCCTCCGAAGTAGACGGTTTCAAATTTCTCTCCGCTCAGGTAGTTTTTTCTCAGGTCAATTTCTTTCAGAAGGGCTGCAAGAAAGGCTTTTTTGTTTTTCAGGCTTACTGAAAAATGGAAGTTGCAGTAGCTGCACGGCTGTTTGCAAAATGGAATATGAATGTAAATTCCCGACATGAATGCAATTATCAAACCGTCAGCGTTAAGAACATGCTTTTGGTTTAGTGACCGAAAAAGTAATTTTCACGCAAAGGCTCCAGCAGGATGATTCCACCGCGAAGATTTTTTTTCTTTTTCATTCTGGTTGGCATTCCTTTTATCCTCTTTTCTCAGAACAAAATTACCCTGATGATTCATACCGATGCAGGAGACTCCATTTTGCTGAAACAGAAATTTAAATTGAAGGAGCAATATGAAAGCGAAGCTGATTTGGACAAAGCCCTGCAATCGCTTATGCTGAAACTGCAAAGCGATGGATATGCGGAAGCTTCCGTTGACAGCCAAAAAACGGAAGACGGGGTGTACCATATTTATATGTATGCGGGTCAACGCTACGAGTGGGGTGAATTAGAGAAAGGCAACCTCGATGATGAGTTGCTGCAGCAGGCAGGCTATAAAGAAAAAAATTATCACGCGACAAAATTCAATTACGAAAGCGTGGAACGGCTGCTTGACAATATCCTTGCTTACCATGAAAACAACGGGTATCCTTTCGCTCAGGTACGGCTTGACAGCGTGGAAATCATTGACAATAAAATTTTTGCGACCCTTCATCTTGATAAGCATATGCTCATCACTTACGATACTGCATCGGTTCATGGAGACACCAGGATTTCGAAGAAATTTCTCTACAGCTATCTGGGCATCAAGCCGAAAGGGTTGTATAACGAAAGCGCGGTGAGGAAAGTGAGTGCGAGGGTGGGGGCGTTGGCATTTTTACAGGAAGAAAAACCGATGCAGGTGCTGTTCGTCAGCAACCAGGCGCGGATACATTTTTACCTGAAAGACAAAAAAGCAAGCCGGTTTGACTTCCTGCTGGGTATTTTGCCCAATAATGAAATCACCGGGCGAGTGCTGATAACGGGGGAAATATTGCTGAACCTGCTCAGCCCGTTCGGAAGAGGAGAAGAATTTTACCTTAACTGGAAACGGCTGCAGGCAAGAACCCAGAGCCTTGATGTGGCTTTCAAATTCCCTTATCTGTTGTCAACTCCTGTTGGGATTGACCTTGGCTTCAACTTGTACAAACGAGACACGCTTTATCTTGACCTTGACTGGGAGGCGGGATTTCAATATCTGTTTGCCGGAGGAAATTACTTCAAAGCATTCGTTCACAACAAGTTTACAAACGTGCTGCATGTAGATACAAACCTTATCATCAGCAGCCGCAAACTGCCGCTGACGAATGATGTGAGGAACACGCTGTTTGGAGTAGAATATTTTCAGGAGGATTTAGATTACCGCTTCAATCCGACCAGGGGATTTTCCATTCAATTGAAATCGGCAGCAGGCACAAGAAAAATAAAAGAACTGTCGGAAATCACCACCCTCAGTGACCCTGAAAATCCGGGCATGACTTTTCAAAGCTTGTATGACAGCATTGATTTAAAGACGGTTCAGTTCAAATTCGATTACCGATTCGATTTGTATTGGAAAATCGGAAAACGTTCAACAGTGAAAACTGCATTGCGGGGCGGAGCGCTCATCAGTGACAATATCTTTGAGAATGAATTGTACCGCATTGGGGGAACACGCCTGCTGAGGGGATTTGATGAGGAGGCAATTTTTGCTTCCCTGTTTGATGTGGCAACACTGGAGTACAGATTTCTGCTGTCAAAGAACTCGCACTTCAATTTTTTCTTTGATGCAGCCTATGTGGAAAACCGCTCAGGTGGTTACAGCAATGATTTTCCTTTTGGATTCGGAGCAGGGCTCACCTTTGAAACAAAGGCAGGATTATTTGGCGTTAGCTATGCCTTGGGAAGGCAGCAGGGTAATCCGATAGATTTCAAGTCTGCAAAGATTCATTTCGGTTATGTCAACTACTTTTGAACATGTCAAACAAGCGGGTAATCAATTTCCGGTGAGGACTCTTATTTCTATGCATATTTTCAGGATATGCCTTGCCATGTTATTATTTTCAACCGCTGGAATAGCTCAATCTTTAATTGACACGACTACTCATCGCGAAACTTCCGATACCGTTCAGTATGATACCGTACATAGTGAAACGGTACTGATGCTTCAGGGTGACAAGAATGCAGCGGAAATTGAAATCAAACCAGTGACATCCGTTCGGCATCCGGGATGGCTTTTTTGGATTTTTGTGCTTCAGTTGATACTGATTGCCTACCTGAGAAGAGTGTTCCCCAAAAGCCTTCCGGAAATCATCAGGGCGGTGATGAACGTGACCATTGCCCAGCAGCTTTACAGGGAACAATTCTTGACGATGCCTCTTTCCGCCATTCTGTATAATGTTGTTTTCATTCTTTCCGGTGGCATTTTTCTTTTCTTGCTTAATGATTATTACAGTTGGATTCATTATGATTCCCAATTCATCACTTTTCTTTTTTTCATCTGGGGAGTAATAGTGGTTTATTCCATCAAGTACGGCTTGCTGAAATTGGTTTCAATAATCTTTCCCTTCGGAGCGGTTATTGAACAGTATAACTTCAATTTTTTTCTTGTACAGAAAGTACTGGGGCTGGTGTTAGTGCCCTTCAATTTATTGATTGCTTATGCCCCGGAAATAATAAGGGAAGCGGTGATACTGCTGGCGCTGGTTGCTGTGGCGTTATTGATAGCCCTGCGCAGTATCAGGGGTTTGGTGATAGCGCAAAATCTGATTGCGCGGAATGCGTTCCACTTTTTTGTTTATATTTGCACTCTCGAAATATCACCGGTTTGCATCCTCGTCAAGGTTGTAGTTGATGGCTAAATCCAAGGTTAAATCCTCTCCGAAAAAAACTCCGGAAAAGGTTCTCATTACCCCCCCTAAGCCTCTGAAGGTGAGGTCAATACTCATTTCACAGCCGAAGCCAGAAACGGAGAAGAATCCCTATTCCGAACTGGCAAGCAAATACAATGTAAAAATTGATTTCCGCCCTTTTATCAAGATTGAAGGGATTCCGGGGAAAGATTTCAGGAAGTTTAAGGTCATACCTACTGATTATACTGCCGTAGTGTTCAATAGCCGCAACGCGATTGACCATTTTTTCCGGATTTGTGATGAAATGAGAATCAGAA
>DATLYB010000186.1:0-5460 GCA_035575215.1 Chitinophagales bacterium | reverse complement strand
AATGCCTCGCTTCACCGCACGGCTTACCTCGTCAGCGCGATGGTGAGGAAAATTTTTTCTGAACTCGCACAATGCGCGCACACACGCTGAAGTGCATTCCGTGTAGGAATAATCAATCATGATGTTGCCGAAAACTTCCGATGGGTTCAGCAGTTCCAGCCAGGGAGCGCTCCTTGTGTTTTCGTAAGTCGCCCAGCCACCGTCATCATTTTGAAACGAGAGAATGATATTAACGGCATCAAACAGCCGTGAGTCTGAAATCGCAGAATCATTTTTTCCGAATAATCCGGTGCCATGCAGCTTCAGTGTTGCGCTCAACCCTTCAGCCGTGCAGTCTGAAATGGGCCAGCCATGTTCAAGCGTGGAGAAGGGCCATCCGCCTTTGGAGAGGTGCCTGAAAAACTTTTCGCGCTGCGGAACATCCTCCTGCACCTGCGTGATGTTTATATAATGGTAGGCTTTTCTGACAGTTTCAGGGAAGTATTTATCCAATCCTGCTTCTGTGATTGCCTGCGCAGCAAAGGCGGTGTCCCAAAGCTGCGAGCCGTTGTAGCCGTTCATCTTCATGCCGTCTTCCGCCACCCACAGGTAATCATTCCAGCGCTCAGCATGCTTTCGGAACTGGGGCGAGGTGTTTCCGTATGCATGCCACACGCAGATTGAGTTGATGATTTGGTTCACCGGACCGATGTCAACGTAATTGGTCTGTTCATCTTCAGCGTGGACATATTCCAAAATGAAAGCGAGGGCTTTTTGTCTCAGCGCTTTGCTGTGAATTTTTTCATACCGGTTGACGAATGTGTTCAGGATTTTTAAAATCCGAGTTTGAGGCGTGTATGAATCGGTGGAAGCTATGTGATTTCTCACTTTTTCCCACTGGATGGTTTCATATTTCTGCGGGTACAATTCCTTCCGAAGCTTGATTATGAGAGGAGTAATATTTCCCGTTATCCTGTGACCGTAGCAATATGCCATCGGCAGATACACCATCCGGCTGTGGCACCAGTATCTTGAGGGATGTATTGGAAGTGATTTCGGCAACAACCACATTTCCGGCAGCAAACTATTGCAGCCTTCCCAATCAAAAACACCGAGCACCGCCAGATAAAATTTACCCCACGAAGGGATGCCCGTGGCACCCCCATTTTTTTGAATCCATTCCCGCGCTTTGATAAGGCGCTCATCGTCTTCACCTAATCCCAGCAGCCGGAGCGCCACATACTGCATCACCGTGCCGAACATGGTGGAATTTCCCTCAATATGCAGCCCCCATCCGCCATCTTCGTTTTGATGATTCAGCATGTATTTCGTCATCAATGCACGATGCGCAATCGGAAATGGGTTTTCGGTAATGAAGGAAGCGATTATCAGCCCGGGCAGTAAAAAAAGCGGTCCTCCGTAATCTCCGGGCCAATGACCTTCCTCAGCCTGAAGTGCGTTGTAGAAATGCAGCGCCTTGACTGCCGAAAGGAAGGCTTCTTTTTCCAGCGGCTCCTGCAAGCGTGCCGGCATTTCAATTTCAGATATAACGAGAGGATGAAAATTTTTTGTTGCCCGGCTTCGGTAAACCCTGTCACCTGAATTCGGATTTCGCTTCTTGTCGAATTCAAAGGCTTTCATCATTCCTTCAATGAACTCCTTTACATCCCGTTCATTTGCATGGGCTAAGACAGCAGGCGGTTCGTACTGCCATGTCTGCCGCCCGTGCCGTGTTTTCAATTTCCAGCAGTCCCAGTATTTTTCCTTTTCAAAGAGGTGGGTAACTTTAGTGTCAATTCCGGAAGCGGTAATCATCTTTCCCAAATATAAAGAGCGGGAGGAAATTTTACCTTCGTGAAACTGTTTGGAGGGGAAGAAAAATAAAAAATGGACGTCCGGATGGTTTTATATGGACTTCTTTAAGGAATGCAGCGGTAAGGATTGGACGGCAAAGCATAGATTGGCTAAAAAAATAAACGATTTATGAGATGCTTATTGATTGGCGCCCTCCTTAACATGTTTATTTGGCAGCCCCAGGGATTGCGTGAATCGGATATTGTTGGCTACTGGCTCAACGACACCCGCGACATGGTAGTAAAGATTTACCAGAAGGAGGACCATAGCTTTGCGGGCGATGTAGTGTGGCTTTCTGATTCGCTGGATGCCTATAACCAGCCGCTGCGCGATGTGATGAACGATGACCCCCGGAAGCGTTCAAGGCTGGTAATGGGACTCACTATTTTGTATGATTTTAAATGGAGCAGCGATGCCTGGCGTTATGGCACCTACTATAATTTTAAAACCGGAAATGATTACGGCATTAAGATAAGTCTGGATGATGAGGGGAATCTCAGGCTTACGGGCTATTATGGCATTCTTTTCTTTTTAGGAAAAACAAAAGTCTGGACTCCGGTGCCTGATAAAAGCCTTTACGGATTGAATTAAACCAGCGATGTTTTCTCAATCCATCCTTTACATTGGACTAGCCCAGTCGCTGTTTGCGGCATTCGTGCTGGCAACCAAAAAGCGGGTCACCATCTCCGACCGGATTATGATTGCCTGCCTGCTCACCTTCTCTCTCAAGTTTGTGATGTTTCTGCTTCACACTGAATATGGCGAATTTTTTGACCTTGAAATCTCCATGGGGCTGATTCCGCTCACCTTCGGTCCCTATGTTTATCTCTATACCATCTATCTTGTTGACCGCAAGGCGCGGTTTGATTTTCGCGATATGTTTCATTTCATTCCCTTTGCGGTCTCTACCTTTGCTTACTACACGTTTTTCAGGGATAAAGTGAATTTCTCAGACGTGTCTTATTTCCAGAATGACCAGTACCTGGCAGTAAGGGTGATTTATGGCATGGTGTTCTTCACTTCTATCGTGGCATACATTGCGCTTACCTTCATCAAGCTGCGCCAATTCAGAAAGGGACTGGTAGAACACTTCAGCTACCTCTCACGTCAGCTGAAGCTGATTTGGCTCAATTTCATCCCCTCGCTGTTCGGAACGCTGTTCCTCGTTTATTTCATCACGGGCGGCATCAATGCTTTTTCTTACAGCAAGATAATTGACACCGCTACGCTTTCACATGTTGGGCTTACCATCATCGCCTTTGCGGTCAGCTACTTCGGAGTGAGGCAGGCATCGCTGTTTCGTCCCGTGCATGTAAGAGAAGAACATCCCGAACATCTTGCGGAAGTGACGGCAGCAAGGCAGCAGCCGGAGGTGAAAAAGGAAAACACGGATGCGCCTGCTGTGAAAATTGAATCAGCCCTCAGGCAGGAGACTACCCATCCCAACGGAGTGGAAGTGAAAAAGGAAATGAAGCTTCGCTTCACCCCCAAGCGGGCAGAGGAGCTTATAGCAAGGCTCAGCAAACACATGGAGGAAGAGAAGCCCTGGATGAATGCCGAACTTACCTTGTATGACCTTTCATCACAAATGAACCTGACTAAAAACGAGCTTACCGAGCTGCTGAACATTCACATCGGGAAAAACTTTTTTTCCTATGTTAACGAGTTCCGTTTGAAGGCGGTGATTAAGAAGCTGGAAAATCCCAATTATGACCACTACACGATTATCGCCATCGCCTACGATTGCGGATTCAACTCCAAATCAACGTTCAACAACCTGTTCAAGCAGTTTACCGGGCTGACTCCTTCGGAATACAAAAAAAGCAAGCATACGAAGGTGCAGGGCGAAATGTAGCTGCCGGAATATTTTGCAGCTCTTTTTCCTGACATGTTCCCAGCGAAGCAACCGGCTTGAACTTTTGCGTCAGAATCAAAGTAACCAGCCATGTGCATTTTAATCATCATTCAGTCCAATAATCAAGGAAAGCTGTAAGGAATGGCTGCTGTGGATGCTTAAACAAGGCGGACGAAAGAAAGAATCCCAACAACATGACAATGAAGCACCTGCTCCGCCTAAATGTTCTTATATCCGGTATTGCTTCTTTGACAAAGTTTCGGTTATCCCCTTATCATTTCCTTGCCAGAAAAAACAGCATCGGTGTAAAAATGCCGGCTTCTCCGCCCTTGACCAGCGATTCGCCTGCAATATTGAGCAGCTTGCTCACCTGCAGGGTGCCTTTTGGCAAAATACGAATGGCTTCAAGCACACGAATGAGATTGCGCATGAACAGCCTGCCGATGGGGCTCATCCTGATGAGCTGAAGCGAGCCGCCTTCGCCCTTCAGCGGAAGATACCAGGGTGTTTCGGGGTCGCAGTCTCCGGCTCGGTCTCGGCATTCGAGCACCTCAAAACCCGCTTGCTGCAAAGCCTTCATCACATCGTCAGGATAATTCAGGTTCGACAGGGCGTTGCCAATCTGAATGCCGTGCTTGATTTGCCGGTGTGCCGGATTGCCGGGCTCAAATTTTTCGGTGAGCGTCCATTCATATCCTGCAAACAGCCCTCCGGGCTTCAGCAGGCGGTGAATCTCGCGGAACACTTCCACCCTGCGGTCGGCAGCATGGCAGGTGGCTTCGATGGCATAAGCCTTGTCGAAGCTTTCGCTCCCGAGCGGAATCTGCATCCAGTCACATTCCACAAACGTGCAATTTTTTTCCAGTCCTTCCTTTTTCACAAGCTGCCGTGCTTTCCGGAGCTGATAGGCGGAATTATTGATGCCGGTGATGCTGGCTTTCGTTTTGCCGGCAATGTTGAGCATCGGTCCGCCCACCCCGCAGCCGATGTCGAGGCATTTTTCTCCTTCGCGCAGCTGCAGTTTGCCGGCAAGAAACCATTCATGCTGCACCAGTGAATCCCGGAAACGCTGCCCTTTCTTGCGCACTCCGAAATGAAACATCGTGCCCCATGCATTCAGGTAAAAATCCGTTACAAGCGAATAATACTCGCGGGAGAGTCTGGAAGCGTTTTTTAATCTGTTACTGATGTCGTCAATGCCGTTGTTCCTGAACCGCCCGACATATCCAGTGAGGGTTTCCTGCACATCGCCTTCTTCAGCCAATGTTTTTAACAACTCCGTTGCTTTTGTTTTCATGTGTTGGTTCGGAGGATTTTAGATGCAAAACATGGGATAGGCAGCCTTGGTTTTTTGAGCATAGCCGTAAATTCTTTTTCCATAGAGGTTCGGGGATTCCGAAACTTCTTTGAGGAAAAACTCATTTTTCGGAGCACGGATGCTTTTTTTCAAATTGCCGCGGTGAAGCTCCTCATACGTTTCAAAATCAATCGCTTTTCTTTCCGCCAGGGTTTGAAATAATTTAAACCTGCCGGCAATTTTTTTCCATCCGCTCTGCAGCCTGCCTTGAAAGACTTTGGATTTTGAGCCGCTGCCGTAGCTGCAGAATCCGATGGTCAGGTGTTCGGGTGCATGCCCCTCTGCCAGTTCTGTCTCCAAAAGGCTCATCAGCGACAGGAATATCGAGCCGGTGTAGATATTGCCAACCAGCGCGGATGCACGCTGCCCCTTTTCGATTTTTTCTCTCACAAACTCCTGGTACATGGGGGTCTGG
>DATLYB010000185.1:0-3217 GCA_035575215.1 Chitinophagales bacterium | reverse complement strand
GGCTGACGAATTGGAAAAGAAAATCAAAGCGAAACTGCTGCAAACCGGAGAGCAGATTCCTGAAGAGAAGAAGGAGGTGAAGGAAGTGGAAGCGGAGTAAAAGACCAGAAATTATTTAATCCACTTCCTAAAAAAATGCCGGACATATGAGCCCGGCATTTTTTCTCAGGAGCAGAGAGGAAGCGCTCAGACCGCGGTTGCCTTTTCCTTTTTGGTGGCAGCATGCGGGGTCTTTCCCAGTTTGGCTTCGAGGTCAGCTACTTTTTTGCGCAGTTTTTCCAATTCCTCCTCTTCGCTTCTTTCGCTCAGCCCCAGCTTTTGTGAAAGCTCCTTCACACGCTGCTCGAACTCTTCCTTGGCTGTTTCGGCTTTTTCAACCCATTCATCCACAAGTTTTTTTCCTTCCGTACCGGATATTTTGCCTTTATCCACCAGTTCGTGCACGGTTTTGGTGAATTTTTCAGAAGTGTCGGCAATGAGGTCCACTCCTGCATAGAGAAATTTTTTCAATGGATCCATTGTGATGGTTTTTATGAGTTAAGAAATAAAATTCTGACGGCAAAGATAATAGCACTAATCATGCCATCACAGCCTTTTTGAAAATTTATTTGTCTTTTAACCTTCCGAAAGAAAAAGTGGCTTGCGCTGACTGTTTTTTTGAAAAAGTGGCATGTGCCGGCTGCCAGAGTGGACTGGAACACTTTCGGCAGTTGACTTTCAATGCATTCATTTCGCTTGTTTTGCTTAAATTTGAAACCCAGCCTACTTTTTCACCTGCTTTTCAAGCGAGTGAAAAAGGACAAAGTGGAACGGAAATTAAGATACCGCATATTTACCCCTTCATTTTAAAGTGTGATTAATCATTTTCAGTCCAAATGAAAAACATTGAGCTGAGAAGTAAAGGCAGGGTGTTTCACTCCGTTCAGGAATATTTTGATTTCATCACACATGAATTGGGCTATCCCCCGCTGTACAAGCATTTCACGGAAGACTGGGTGGAGTCAGACGGCAGAAGGCTGCATCTCGACATTTATGAAGTGAGCAGGTCAGCACCTACGATTGTATTTGTTCCGGGAACGGCTATTTACGCCCTATGCTATGGCGAGTTCCTTTATAAGCTGGGGACGAGCGGCTACAACATCGTAGGGCTTGACCCCCGCGGGCATGGCAGAAGCGAGGGAACGCGTGGTGATTACTCCATCCCGGAGCTGATGACTGATATTGCCAACACCATCACCTATGCTATCAGCCGCTTTAATGAGGAAGTATCGTTGGCGGGCAGCAGCCAGGGCGGAATTCTCGCCTTCTACATGGCTGCCAGAGACGAACGGCTCAAGTCGGTAATTTGCCAGAATATTGCCGACCTGACCGCCCCTGAAACCCTCAAGCTGGTAAAGTATCCCGGCATTACCCGGCTATTAAAACCCCTTTTTATGAATTTGGGATGGGAGAAAAGCCAAGTTCCCGTCACCTCCTATATTGACCTTGATAAAATCAAGGTGCGTTATTTCGGCACGGCCAAGAATTTCATTGAAACCGACCCGCTGGTGATAAAATCTATTTCACTGCGGGCGCTGCGCTCATTGGCTTCCACTCCCCTGCCCGTACCCATCGAGGAGATTAAGGTGCCGGTAATGGTCATCTCCGGCACTGCCGACCATATCTTTCCCGTCAGCTACACCCGGTGGCTCTTCGAAAAACTCACCTGCAAGAAGAGGTTGCAGCTTTATGACGGATTAGACCATGCCATGCTGCATGAAAACGTGGATACGGTGCTACCCCCGGTGCTGGAATGGCTGGAACAGATTCATCCAAATGGAACAGCCGGCAGTAAAGAATCTGTTTGATGTGGAAAAGATTTTTAAAATGCGAAAATACCATCACGCCTCTGTTTCTGAATTGAATATGTTCAAAACTGCACCGTGTAACCAATTTCTCCCTGCATTTCGGAAAAGCCACTCATCGTTGCTTTCTTCGCTGCATTCTTCAAATATATCAGGCGCAGCTTCAGCAGATGCCTGCTGATGAGCCTGTAAGTGAAATTGAAATATGCCCGGCCCGTAACGGCTGCCAGGTTGCTCTCAAAATAATTGAAGGAAACGTTCGCCCGCAGGCTTGCCGTCATTTTTTTCTTCAGGAAATGCTGCGTCACGCCTATCACCGGACCGTAATTCACCATGCGGATGCTGCCAAGAAATTGATTGTATTCGAAACCGGTGAGCAGGGTGAGCTGTGCTTTTTCAAAGGTGATGGAATAATCGGGCAACAGGTTGAACGCATGAATGTTTTGTGCATCTTCTGAATCGTTGTGCTGGCGGCTGCTTTGATAGTTGCCGATGATATTCAGCAGATGGCTGCGCTTGAGGCTGCCCCAGCGGTGGTGCAGGGAAGCGCTCGCCACATTCACCGCCTGCGCCAGTAGCAGGGAATCGGCAAGGGTTCCCCTCTCATTCGCCACGTTCTGCTGATGATTGGAATAAAAAATATTGAGATGGGTATTATTGCCCGCCATCCAGAACACGTTGAGCAGCGCGAGCGTACGGGTGCTCGTGGTGGCGAGCGTTGCAAGCAGGTTGTTTTTCTCCAGCCCGATTTTCGCGGTGACGGACATCTTTTTTTTCAGCATCTGCCAGGCTGATGAAAGCGTGAAGCGCTGCACGTCATTTTGGAAATACCACACCGCCATCGTTTCATAATCGGGCGTGATGCGGTCATAGCCGAAGCCTATTTTGAAGCTCCGGTGTCTGTATTCAATCCGGGTGATGAGTGCAGCGAGGAGCTGCGTGGAGCTGCGCACGGTGATGAAAGGCTTCAGCGCATCAGCAGCAGCGAAATCGGAATTGTCATAGGCTTTGGCAAGCAAATCGCGCGTATAGATGCTGACGGCTCCGTCAATTTCCAGAAATACTTTTTTCATGAAGTCACCGCGCGCCACGATGCCCAGCGCTGCATTCTCCTGCGGCTTGATGTCAAGGGCTACGGTGTCGTGACCGGCAGTTTCGCTCCGCTTTATCAAGGTTGCATATTGCGCGTAGGTGATGGAAGCGGTGTCGTCTTTTCCCTTGAAATACACCAGGTCAACAAAGCGGTCTTTCTTTCCGAAGCCGAGCTTCACTGCATAGCCTGTCCGCTTGAATGCGGGAAGAAAAGGCTCGGGGATGTTTTCAGCGGTGACAAGCGTATCAGGGATGATGGTGTCGCGCGGCATGGCAAACGT
>DATLYB010000184.1:0-11186 GCA_035575215.1 Chitinophagales bacterium | reverse complement strand
CCTTCTGCTGCCAGCTTGGCTTGCATGTGCATCCGTACGATACCTTATATTATCAGCCAGGAGCGCAGCCGGTATGCCTTTCTGCAAACGTGGAGAACAGCAATGGAACCGCCCGGTTGAAATGGTGTGGTATTTCCTGCCTCTCTGAAACGGTTGAATCCACCATGATAGAGTTGCAGCCCGATACCAATTTGAGGTATGTGGGCTGCATAGCTTATGAGGAAGGATGCCAGGCAGTAACGCTCAACATGGTGAAGGAAGGAACGCCCGTTGCGTGCGAAACATTTGCTGAGGACCTCAGCCATAAGCCGCTTCAGGTGCGGATGCGTCCCCAACCCGCGTCAGAGGTATTTTTTCTTGATGTAAAATTTCCGGAGGTGCTGAATGAACTTGTTAGAGTGGAAATTTTCGATGTTACGGGACGGAGCATGTTATTACAGGAAATTTTCGCCACCGACAGCATCCGGACAATGGTGAATGTGAAGCAACTGAAAAGCGGAAGTTATTGGGTTAAGATATCCTCTGATAAATTCCGTTACTGCGAGAAACTGGTGATAATTTGATAATTCGTTTTTTCCATGAAACCTTATTTGAAATATGCGATTATCACTTCAGCGGTCATCATTATCTGGACGATAGTCCTGTATGTTTCGGAACTTGACCGCACCCATGCAGGTCAGTACCTGAATTGGCTGAATTATCCCGTCATGTTTTTGTTTATCGCGTTGGCGATGCGGGAACAAAAAACGCTGAACGGAGGATATATTGATTTTGGCGATGCGTTTAAAACGGGGTTACTGATGATGGTTGTTGTCGCAGTGATTATGAGCGCGTTCACCTATGTTTATTTCACCTATATCAATCCCGATTTCATTGACTTTGCCTCCGAAAAAGCGCGCGAGAGCATGGAAGAACGCGACCTGAGCGATGAAGAAATTGAACAGGGAATGGAATTTATGAAGATATTCATGAGCCCCGCAGCCATGACGGTGATGGCCCTGTTCGGCAATATCATTATTGGCGCAATTTTTTCGCTGATTCTTGCTTTTTTTATGAAGAAAAAGCCTGACACGGTTCAATCGTAACGGACGGAACGGAATTACCGCGGGTATATTTTCACCGGATTGCTGACATTATCCAGGCGGGGATTATTCAGAAAAATAACTTCGCCCTCATTTTTTTTGCTGCGCCACACCTCGATTCCTTCCCACTCATCCCCGCATTTATTAGTAAGATAGGCTCCATGGAGGATGAGTTTCCCTTTCGGCTTCACGATGATTTTGGCGCCTTTCGGCAACGAGACGTCACAGTAAACGGAAAGCTCACCGCCATGATTGATAATGATGTCGCCTTCCAAATCCATGGAGCTTCTCCAGGCCACTTGTTCTGTCCGTCCGATGGTGATGCTTTTTTCAGGCTGATAGGCACACCAGCCTGGGGCGAGCATCTTCCGCTGCGGTGTGTTTTCTCTTGAAAAATTGTAATGGATTTTGGCAAGCTGGCAGGGAGTTAGGGCGCATTGGCAGTTGTTGTAGTCCATCATGTTGTTTGAATAAATTCCCGATTCCCGGCAAGGCTCGGAGAATTGGTCCCAGCAGCCTGGGTTTTGCGGAGTGTCGTCACAGCCGTCATTGGTATTCCATGTGTGTGATAAGCCGAGCGTGTGACCAACTTCATGATTCAGCAGATTGGAGTTGTAGTGGGGACCATGAACAGTAAAAGTGCCATCGGTATTGTATATGGTGTCATAATTATGCTGTTTCAGCCCCGCTACCTTCACCCACGTGCTCATTCCCACGCCATCGAGCGATGATTTGTAGGTGGGTGAGCGAATGCTGTCGGGGCAGTGCTCAAGCAGGAAGATATTCAACACGCTGCCTGCCTGCACCTTATATTTTTCAAACATCCGTGTGTCAAAGGTGTTTTTGGCAGCCCCTTTTTTATTGAAGCAGGCAAACTCATCATCATAATGAAAATAAATGCCGTCATCACCGGGGATGGCGGGGTCGGGTGTTAAAGCGTATTGGTATTTAATAGGCAGAACGGGTGTGTAGTTGCCTTCCGGAAGGCTCATTGGCTGGTTGTTCTGCAGACGGTGGTTGGCATCGTTCAAAAAATTTTTTGCAAAGTCAACGCCTTCGCTTTCGCTGAAATTGATTGTTCCCGCAGCGTTATTCATGAAATGAATATTTACACGGAGCTGACGCATGGGAGTGAACCGTTGGTCAGGGGCATAATTCATCAACTGGCTGCACGGATTATCTTCCTTGCCTTCGGAAGCATGCTGCAGCACGGCTTCCTGAAGAAATGATTTGTAAATCATTTCCGAGCAGCTTGCCAAAACCATCATTGCGGCAAGAGGCAGCATTATCCACAAACAGGGATGGATACCGGGTGATTTCCAACTGCGGGAAAATATTAAATTTGACCGTCTTAAAAACAAGCGTATGCTCATCAGAGCCTTTTTTTTATCTGCGGTGGCGCTGGCATCAGGATGCAATTTATTCAACAATTCTTCCGAAGAAAAATCATTGGAAGAGGTGAAAAAGGCGGAAGCTGCCTTATACGGAGATGATAAAAGTTTCAAGTTTGAGGAAAGCAAGGCGCGTGAGGTCATCACCTCCTACGATGATTTTGTCGCAAAATATCCCAAAAGCAAGCATGCGCCCGAAATACTTTTGAAATCAGCCGACCTCCACCGCGCCCTTAAAGATTACGAAGTGGCGTTGCGCATATACGAGCGGATTGAAAAGGAATATCCCGATTATGAGAAGATGCCGCAGGTGATTTTCCTGCAGGGCTTTGTGAATGAGAATGAACTGTACCGGCTTGAAAAAGCAAAAGAGCGGTATGAGTTTTTTTTGAGCAAGTATCCCGA
Organism: Chitinophagales bacterium; assembly: GCA_035575215.1. Classification (GTDB taxonomy): domain Bacteria; phylum Bacteroidota; class Bacteroidia; order Chitinophagales; family CAIOSU01; genus DATLYB01. Next base: position 8,308 of record DATLYB010000184.1, on the reverse strand, counting down.
CCACGAGCTGGCTGATGACGTCAAGTTTTCACTGCAGAATCTTGGAAAATCTCCCGAAGAGATTATCAAGCAATTCGAACAGCAGTCGCAGACACCGGTTGATTCCGTTCCTTCCTGACGTAGTTTGATGTTTATGGTTTACGCGCTTTCGGTTTACAATTTGCCGTTCCGAAAAGCTGCCTGAGCCTGCTTCAGCTATTGATTTTTTGCGCAGGCTGCTTCGCCCTTTTTGGGAAGTTAAATGCGATGCTGGTGAGCACGGGCACCACAAACACCGAAGTGGTGACAATGGAGATGATGAGGTCGGCATGGTGTCCGTTCATAATTTCACAGAAGCGGGTATTATGGAAAAATTCACACGCATAGGAAGCTACCAGCTTCATTCCCAAAATTCCTATCACCACGAAAGCCAGTGCTTCGAGGAAATTAAATTTATTCATCAGCAACACAAAGCCCTGAGCGGCAAAGCGCATGGCAAGAATGCCGATGAACACTCCGGTGCAGACCAGATAAAAGTTGTAAGGGGAGGGAACCTGCTCCACCAGCGCCACGGCAGCGAATACATTGTCAATCGAGAAGCTGAGGTCCATGAATTCCACCAGCACGACCGTTGCCCAGAATTTGCCCAGCCTCCCCAGCGTGGCGCTGTACAAGAAATTCTCGCGCCTGACGAGCAAATCGTCTTCCGTTGCTGGAGTGGTTTTCGTGTAGAAATAATCTACAGTTAACCAGAGAAGGTAAACTCCTCCCAATAGTTTCAGAAATGAAATCTTAATCAGCACCGCTACAAACACCAGCGATAATCCCCGGAAAAAATAGGCGCCTAAAATTCCATACCTGAGCGCCTTTCCCTGCTGATGCTCCGGCAGGTCGCGCACCATCGTGGCAAGCACGGCAGCATTGTCAACCGACAGCAGGCTCTCAATCAGGATGAGGTTGAAAATGATGAGTACCGAAGTTTCAATGCCGATTTCTGAAAGTGTAGCGAGAATTTCCAAGATTTAATTTGGAAGGATGGGCAAAAATAAGCAACCTCTTTCTTTGACAATGGTAGCCAGATAATCCATAGGCTGCCTGCCGGGTATTTTCTAACTCTTCCTCAAAAAGAAATTCAGCATTACGCCCGTTAAAACAAGGAAAATTCCCAGCAGAACAATCCAATCATACGTTTCATCAAAAAAAACGTATCCGAAAAAAAGGGCGTAAATGATTCCGAGATAATTCAAGCCCGAAATGGCAGCCAGCTTTTCATTCTGAAGTGCGTGAGTGAGGTTTACCTGCGCGATTTGCGTGAACAAGCCAATGAGCAGAAGCCACAGCCAGTCCCAGCCTGCGGGCGTCACCCATTTAAAAAGGCAGTACACCAGCGCAAAAGGAAGAGAAACCAGCGGAAAGTAAAACACCACCACCAGCGGATGGTCGGTATCTTTCAGCTTACGCACCGAGTTGTAGGCAAGCCCTGAGAACATCGCGGATAAAATGCCAAGCAGCAGGTAAGGCGCTTCGAGCCGCGCATCAAATCCGCGGATAATCGCCACCCCCGCAAATGCCACCGCAAAGCATACCCATTGGATGGGCTGTACTTTTTCTTTCAGATAAAACACGGCAAACAATACCGTGAAAATTGGAGACAGGTATTGCAGCGTCACTGCGCTGGCAAGAGGCAGCTTCTGAACGGTGAAGAAAAAAGTGACAAGGGCGAGCATCCCGAAAAAGCCTCGCATCATCAGGGTTTTCCGGTGGTTGCCTAACGGATTTATGCCAAGATTGCGAATCATCACATAGCTGATTACCAGCGTAATCATGGCGCGGAACAAGATGATTTCAAATGCCGGAATATGCGAAACAAACTTGATGCTCACGTTCATCAGCGCGAAGAAAAATGTGGCTATCAGCATGTGCACTGCAGGATGATGGCGGTTGTAAGGCAAAGTTGTGTTTGGAGTTTTTTAGAGTTTAGAGTTCCAGTTCAAAGATTAAAGTTGATTAACTCTAAACTGAAAACTCTAAACCCTAAAACTATTTATCCACACTTGACTGCCTTTCTTTCGACCCCGGATGGGCTGATTAATTCACTATATTTGCCCAACTTTTTTTAAACCTAAACTCACCTGTTAGATGAAAGGGAAAGGTCTGATTAAGTTTTTCATTATCGCGCTGATTGTCGTTTGCCTCTACCAACTGATGTTCACCGTTGCCACATGGCGTGTGGAGAGCAATGCGGAAGAATATGCGAGAGAGAAGGTCTGGAAAGACGGCATGGACCCGCGCGCCACATTTCAAGGCACTGAATCCGAAAGAGCCGTATTCATTGACTCCATTCATCGGCAGGAACAATATTTTAAGAAAAAATACCTCGACTCCGTTGCCAATGAAAAGGTGCTTGACATCCTGGTTGCCGACTTCACCTACCGGCAAATCAAAGAGCGTCAAATCAATCTTGGTCTTGATTTGCAGGGCGGCATGAGCGTGGTGCTGCAGGTATCGCTGGAAGAAATGGTGAAGGCGATGGCGAACTACAGCAAGGACTCCACCTTCGTGAAGGCAGTCAACATGGCTCGTGAGAGACTGAAAACCGAGCCGGGAAAGGATTTCGTGACGTTGTTCGGTGAGGCGTTTCAACAGCTAGACCCCAATGCCAAGCTTGCCGCCATTTTCGCCACTCCCGAAAACCAGGACAGAATCAGCTTCAACTCCACCAATGAAGAGGTTCTTGCCGTGATTCGCGAGCAAACCAACGCCACTGTGCGAAGCACCTTCAACATCATGCGCACGAGGATTGACGAGTTTGGCGTGGCGCAACCCAATATCTCGCTGCAGGAGTCAGCCGGAAGAATCATCATCGAACTGCCGGGCATTGACGACCCCGCCCGGGCACGCAAGCTGCTGCAATCAACCGCCAAGCTCGAGTTTTGGGAGACGTGGGAAAATTCGGAAATTTTCAACTCGCTGGTTTCCGCCAATGACGTGCTGCGCGGCATCTTGGGATTATCCGACACCGCAAAAAAATCGGAAGATGACACCTCCGCCTTCCCCGCTTCCGACACGAGCATGACCAACCTGCTTGGCACCTCCGCCACTCCTGACTCTCCTGCTTCCTTATCCGCAGACACCAGCCAGCTTGGAATAACCGATACTTCATTTGCTGAAGCGGATACAATTGCCGACCGGGAAAAATTTCCCCTCTTTGGCAGCAATTCCATTTTATTGCCCGCTACGTATCAGGATGAAGACGGGCAGGTTCGGTTGCGCCCCGGTTCCGTAATCGGCTATGCTTATGCAGGTGACCGGAAGAAAGTGATGGAATATCTCAGCTATGAGCAGGTGCGCGCGCTGTTCCCGCAAAACATCAAATTCCTGTGGGGAAGCAAGCCGTTTGGAAATAACCTCTATGAGTTGCACGCCATCAAAACCCAGCCGAATGAGGACCGCGCTCCGCTGGAAGGCGATGTGATTGTGGATGCGCGCCAGGATTACGACAACACGGGCCGACCGGACATTGACATGGTGATGAACAGCGAAGGAGCAAGAATCTGGAGAAGAATCACTGCGGAAAATGCACCCAAAGGAAATCAACCGGGGCGCTGTGTTGCCATCGTCATGGACGATATCGTTTACAGCGCCCCCACCGTACAGTCTGAAATTGCAGGGGGGCGCTCGCAAATCACCGGCAACTTCACCATTGAGGAAGCGAAAGATTTGGCAAGCGTGATTAAATCCGGGAAACTGCCTGCACCGGCAAAGATTATACAGGAAGAATTGGTAGGACCTTCACTTGGTAAGGAATCCATCAAAGCCGGATTGTTCTCATTGGCACTCGGCTCTGTCATAGTTGTATTGTTCATGATTTTATATTACACCACCAGCGGGATTATTGCTGATTTGGCTTTGATGACTAACCTGTTCTTTATGGTGGGGGTATTGGCTTCGTTTGGGGCGACAGTGACGCTGCCGGGATTGGCGGGAATTGTGCTGACGCTCGGTATGGCGGTTGACGCTAACGTGATTATCAATGAGCGCATTCGCGAAGAACTGGCGAAAGGAAAAGGAGTACGCCTCGCTATCGCTGATGGCTATACGGCATCCTATTCCGCTATCATTGACGGGAACCTCACTACGATGATTACAGGTTTCATCCTCCTTTTTTTTGGATTAGGCCCCGTGAAGGGCTTTGCGACCACTCTTGTAATCGGCCTGTTCACTTCTTTTATTACAGCGGTGCTTGTATCCAGACTTATTGTGGATTATCTGCTGTCGAAAGAAAAGAAAATCAGGTTCTCTTCTAAAATCAGCGAAGGGCTTTTCAAGAATGCCAATTTTGATTTCGTTGGAAAAAGAAAGATTGCTTATCTGATTTCCGGTGCGGTGACCATCGCAGGATTAGTTTCCTTTTTCACAAAAGGGTTTGATTTGGGTGTCGATTTCAAAGGCGGCAGAACCTACATTGTTCGCTTCGATAAACCCGTCAGTTCGGTTGACATCTCAACGCGGCTCAATGATGTATTCGGTTCGTATCCTTTGGTAAAAACCTATGGAAGCCCTAACCAGGTGAGCATCACCACCGCTTATATGATAGATAGCGAAGACATTGCTACTGACAGCCTTGTTGAAACCACTCTATATGAGGGCGTGAAATCATTTTATGACAAAGAGCCGACAAAGGAGGAGTTTCTGAAAAATTACAAAATGAGCTCGGTTAAAATCGGAGCTGCCATCGCTGACGACATCAAACAAAGCGCAGTGTTGGCTGCTATATATGCTATCATCGGCATTTTCTTTTACATCGTGTTCCGCTTCCGTACATGGCAGTATGGATTAGGGGCAATTGTAGCGACCGTGCATGATGCAGTATTCGTGCTGTCCGTTTTCTCAGTTTTCGGGGGCATGTTGCCGTTCAGCACGGAAATTGACCAGAATTTCATTGCTGCCTTGCTCACCATCATCGGCTATTCATTGAACGATACCGTAGTTGTGTTTGACCGGGTACGCGAATATCTTGGCTTACATCCAACCAAAGATTTCAAAACTGTGGTGAATATGGCTATCAATAGCACATTGAGCCGCACCGTGATTACAGGCGTCACTACCTTGCTTGTGGTAATTGTAATGCTTTTCTTCGGAGGGGAAGTGCTGAGAGGATTCTGCTTTGCTCTTTTCATCGGAATACTTGTTGGCACCTATTCATCCATCTTTGTCGCCACACCGATTGTGGTTGACCTGCAAAAGGAGAAGAAACCGGCTCTGGCTGCGAAATCTTAATCAGCCTTTTAAACTTGCTTCTGTCCCTTTCTCTCCGGAAAGCGCAAGGGCTCAAATTATTTCCTAAACGCTTTTTGATTCCGGAAACTGTTTAATTTGGATGGTATTGATTTGGATGATTTGATTTTATGAAAACTATCGAATACCTCCCCCACCTTGCTGACATAAGGGTGAGAATAGAAGCCGACACCCTCGATGAATTATTTGAAGCCGGATTGAAAGGCATGACTAACATCCTGAAAAAAGATTTTTGCAGTTCACTGACAGAATTCCGCATTGAATACAATGTGGAAATTAAATCGAATGATGTTACCGCTTTGCTTGTTGATTTTTTATCTGACGTGCTTACGAAAAGCTATGTTGACAGGATGCTGTTCTGTGAACTATCGGTAAGCGAACTGACCGCAAAAAGTCTAATCGCTACGGTGTATGGCACGCGCGCTGACGGATTTGACGAAGATATAAAAGCCATCACCTACCATGAGGCTGACGTGAAGCAAAATAACGAAGGCAAATGGGAAACGCTTTTGATTTTTGATATTTGAAAATCAGATGTAATGCGCAAAATATTAGGCTCAAGATAAAAAGCAGAAAAGGGAAATTACGATATGTTTTCAAAAGACCAACTCATCAAGCATTCTGACTACCTGTGGGAAATTCCAAAAGGAACGCGAGCTGACATGCGTGTACCTGCCTATGTATATGCGCTTGAAGAGATGCTTGACAGCCTTATGAAAGACCGCTCGCTTCAACAGCTCATCAATGTTACTACGCTGCCCGGAATCCAGAAAGCCGCATTGGTGATGCCTGACGCGCATGAGGGCTATGGTTTCCCGATTGGCGGCATCGCAGCAACCGCCTACGCTGACGGGGTGATTTCACCCGGAGGCATTGGCTATGACATCAATTGCGGAGTACGCCTGCTGGTGTCCGATTTATATTACGACCAGGTGCGCACACGCCTCGAAGACCTCGCGAAAGAATTATACCGCCTCGTTCCGTCCGGAGTCGGCAGGGGAGGCAAGCTGAAACTCAGCATTCCTGAGCTGGATGACGTGCTGGCGGATGGCGCGGAGTGGGCAGTAAGAAACGGCTACGGCACCAGCGATGACCTCAAATTCATTGAGTCACATGGACGACTGAAAGACGCCAACCCGCGCTGTGTTTCTGACAATGCCAAAAAACGCGGGCACGACCAGCTTGGCACCATCGGTGCAGGGAATCACTTCGTGGAAGTGGACCGTGTGGGAAAAATTTTTAACGAGCAGGCTGCTGCGGCTTTCGGATTGAAGGAAGGGCAGATGGTGGCGCTGATTCACACCGGTTCAAGAGGCTTGGGACACCAGGTAGCCACTGACTTTCTGAAAATAATGTCGGCAGCCATGCCCCGCTATGGCATCATTCTGCCCGACCGTGAACTGGCAGGGGTGCCATTTAATTCAGAGGAAGGTCAGAATTATTTCATGGCGATGTGCGCGGCAGCCAACTTTGCATGGTGCAACCGCCAAATCATCACCAATGAAATCAGGACTGCGTGGAAAAATATCATGGGAAAGAACGAGCGGCTGCGCATTCTGTATGATGTCGCTCACAACATTGCCAAAATCGAAGAGCATCGCGTGAATGGACATACCCGGAAGGTGATAGTTCACCGCAAAGGCGCCACGCGCGCTTTCGGTCCTGACAATCCGGAAATCCCGGAGGAATACAAGCCCTGCGGTCAGCCTGTGTTGATTCCGGGCAGCATGGGAACAGCTTCTTATGTGCTGGTAGGAACAAAAGAAAGCATGAATGCTTCGTTCGGCTCTACCTGCCACGGTGCTGGCAGAAGCCTCTCGCGCACGGCTGCCAAGAAAGCGGTAAATGCCAGAGAGCTGAAAGAAAAGCTGAAGCTTAAAGGCATCCACATCCAGGCAGGCTCAGACAAGGGTATCGCGGAAGAAGCCCCCATCGCTTATAAAGACGTTGACCTCGTGGTGGAAACCGTCCACGTTGCCGGCATCGCAAAAAAAGTGGCAAAACTGATTCCGGTAGCGGTGATTAAAGGGTGAGGCGCAGAAGTTTATAGCTTAGAGCTCAATGGTCTAAAAACAAAGAAGCCCGCTGGATAATCCGTCCAGCGGGCTTCTTCGCTCTCAACCAAAAAACCAAACAGCATCTTTATTGAGTTTAGAGTTACAGCTATTATTTTAATGCACTGAACTCTAAACTACACTACCTTACTAAAGTTACATTCCCTTTCAGTCTCACTGTTTTCCCATTCGTGCACACCGCCTCTAATCCATAGACAAACACAGCGGGATTCATTTTCTTGCTGTGATAAATGCCATCCCAGCCTTCGTTTTGGTCAGAGGTTTCAAACACTTTATTTCCCCAGCGGTCATACACCCTGAAATATTTCAGGTCGGCAATGTGCAGGCTGCGCACATACAGCTTGTCGTTGATTTCATCATTGTTCGGGGTGAAGGCTTTCGGCACAAAAATGTTGTCTTCACACATTCCGCTAACAACTACCTGCACGGAATCCCTGTTGTAACAACCATATTCGTCCATCACGGTCAGATAAAAAATTTCCGGAGCTGTGATGTAAGCAGTTGGATTTTCACAATCAAGGCAGGACAACTCCGAATTGTAATCCCATGTGTACTCAATGATATTACTGCTGCTCACGGGAGTGAGCGTCAGGAGCTCTTCATCCAGCACGCTCAGCGGTCCTCCCAGCTCAATGTCGGGCAAGGGATGAACGATTACCGTAATTGAATTCGTGTCGTTGGTGCAGCGCCCGCTTGAAACCACCAGGGTGTACGTGGTGGTATCTCCCGGATAAACTTTTGGCGAAAGGGAGGAAGGGTTGTCCATGTTATTGACTGGCGACCAGGTGATGTTTGCCCCCGTGTTTCCCTGCTGGGTGATGGTGGCGAACAATTGAGCAGTATCCCCCACGCAAATCTCCGTGGCGCCTGAAACACTGGCTTCTACGCGGTCAATCACCGTGACGGTGACCTCGTCCGTAGCGGAGCATCCGGCAAAATTCACGGCAGTTACAGTA
>DATLYB010000183.1:0-2316 GCA_035575215.1 Chitinophagales bacterium | reverse complement strand
CAGGTTGCGCTTTTGCAGAGGAAAAGCACAGCAGCAAAAGGGCGAGGCAGAGTGTCGGGCTTTTTCGCATAACTTTACTGTGATGATTTTTTCTACTGGTTCATTCAAAATTAAAGCCAGCCTTTTTCGTCTGCTATGCCTGAAATGGAACTTGTGCACAGCACTTGCCCTGCTTTCGTTCATTTTAATAAACACCGCAGTATTTCCGCAAAACGACACCTCCGCTGCCCGTAAGATGAAGATTTACACCTTCACCCTGGATGGTGACATTTTCCCTGCCGCGTGGCGGCTGGTGAAAAAAGCTGTTGATGAAGCCGAGGCGATGCAGGCTGATTACCTCATCATGCGGCTAAACACCTATGGCGGCATGGTTGATATTGCCGACTCTATCCGCACCAAACTGCTGAATGCCAAGCCCGTTACAGCCGTGTTCATTGACCATAATGCTGCTTCAGCCGGAGCGCTGATTTCGATTGCCTGCGACAGCATATACATGAGCAGAGGCTCCAGCATCGGAGCCGCCACCGTGGTGGGCGGCACGGGCGAGCAGATGCCTGACAAATACCAGTCATACATGCGCAGCACGATGCGCGCCACCGCTGAGGCGCAAGGACGCGACCCGCAGATTGCCGAAGCCATGGTTGACAACACCAGCGCCATTCCCGGTGTGATTGATTCGGGCTACACGCTCACATTCACCACGTCCGAAGCCATCAAACACGGCTATTGCGAAGGCGAAGCCGCCTCCATCGAGGAGGTGATTGCAAAGCTGGGGGTGCAGGATTATGAACTTATCACACACAAGGAAAGCGCGCTGGATGACGTCATCGCCTTCCTGCTGCATCCCGCGGTGAACAGTTTGTTGCTGCTCATTATTATCGGGGGAATTTATTTCGAGCTGCAGACACCGGGCGTGGGTTTTCCGCTCATCGCTGCTTTTGTCGCAGCCATCCTTTATTTTGCTCCGCTGTACCTGGAAGGGCTGGCAGAGAATTGGGAGATTCTTCTTTTCATCGCGGGGCTTGCCCTGCTGGCGGTTGAAATTTTTGTGCTGCCGGGCTTCGGAGTAGCCGGCATTGCCGCCATTGTGCTGATGGTGACGGGACTCACGCTTTCCCTGATTCGAAACGTGGTGTTTGACTTCAGCTTCACCGGCTTTGATGATGTGGCAATTGCGCTGTTACGCGTGGTGGTGACGTTGCTGGCGGGCTTGCTGCTGATGCTTTTCTTCGGAGAGAAATTCATGTACAAAGGCAGCTTTTTCAAAAAAATTGCGCTGCAGGACACCCAAAACCGCGCGCAGGGCTATGTGAGCCTTGACAAATCCATGGAATCACTGGTGGGCAAAACCGGCATTACCGTCACCGACCTGCGCCCTGCCGGAACGGTGGAGATTGACAATGAACGCTACGATGTAATTTCCGATGGCGAGCACATCGTTCGCAACAGCACGGTGAAAGTGCTTAAAGTACAGGGAAATTATTTGGTGGTGACAAAAGTGTAGTTGATAGCAGATGTTAGATTGCTCGTCCATTATCTGTCATCTAACGTCTGAACACCGCCACCACAATGCCTGCAGCCACTGCAGCATTCAATGATTCGGCTTTGCCATAGCGCGGGATGCCGACTCGCCTCTCTGCGATTTTCAGCAATCCCTCTGACAGCCCTTTTGACTCGTTGCCGATAAGGATAACTGCATCCGTTGGAAGTTCTTCAGCGAAGATATTTTCACCGTCAGGTGTTGCGGCATACAGCGGCAAGGATGTAAGTGATGGGATGCTTTTCAATGATTTAATCATTCCGCCTGCATAAATAATTTTCACCCGTGCCAGCGAGCCCATGGAAGCCTGCACCACTTTGGGATTGTAGGCATCCACGCAGTCTTCAGAGCAGAAGATGCTGCCAATGTCAAACCAGTCGGCAATACGGATAATGGTGCCCAGGTTGCCAGGGTCCTGAATGGCTTCAAGAGCAAGATGTAAGCCGTGCTGCAGGCGGGATTTAATCGCTTGAAGCGATGGCATCTCCGGCATTCTGGCAAGAGCCAGCACGTTGTGGGGCGTGGCAAGCAAAGAGATTTGCTTCAGCTCGCGCTCGCTGACTTCGGTAATTGCCAGCTTTTTTCTTTGAAGCAATGCTCTGTTTTTTAAAATCCAATCCTTAACGGCATAGATATTGTTTAACGGATAATCATTCAAAATATATTCGCTGACAATCTTTTCACCTTCGATGACATAGATGCCATAGCGGTGTCTATATTTCTTCAGGCTGAGTGATTGAATATATTTAATTTGCGGCTTGCCGGGCATGGCGGGG
>DATLYB010000182.1:0-4190 GCA_035575215.1 Chitinophagales bacterium | reverse complement strand
CCGCCATGACAAACAAGAAACTTCATTTTCAAACCAAAATAAAACTGCAATGACCATGAACGGAAAACCCGAAAAAGCTTCAGAGATTGTTAAGTCACTGCCATCACGGTTCAGAGCCGACAAGGCTGACGGATTCAATGCCATCTTTCACTTTGATATTGGCGGACCCAACGGAGGTCAGTTCACCGTTACGATAAAAGACAAAACCTGCACGGTAACCGATGGTCACCAGGGCGAAGCGACATGCAAAGTCACCACCCAAGATTCCGTTTATGAAGATGTGGAATTGGGCAGAACCAATCCCCAGATGGCAGTGATGATGGGTAAAATCAAAATCAATAACATCGGAGCGATGATGCGCTTTGTGGGATTGTTTGACCGTCTGGCGTAAGCATTAAACTTAGTTTCCAATTTAGAGTTTCCGGTTTTAAGAGTTAGTTCGTGAGTTTGAAACGCCAACCTTCAAGCTTCAAACTCTGAATTTCTAATGACAAGACCTCCCAAACAAGGTCCGCTTAAAGGACTCAGAGTAATTGATTTCACCCGCCTGCTTCCGGGACCCCTTGCCACGATGTTGCTTGCCGAGATGGGTGCGGACGTCATCAAGGTTGAAAATCCCAATTCACCCGATTATATCCGTTTTTTCCCGCCCCCCGCTGGCAGCGATTCCGCTTTTTACCTGAGCCTCAACCGCTCGAAACGCAGCCTTGCGGTGAATTACTCCACTTCTGAAGGAAAAGACATTATATGCCGCCTTTCGAAAAATGCCGACATCCTCATCGAACAATTTCGCCCGGGGGTGATGAGCAAAATGGGCTTGGGATATGATGAGCTGAAAAAAATAAATCCCGCAATCATTTATGTATCCGTCAGCGGCTACGGGCAAAGCGGACCTTATGCACAAAAAGCCGGGCATGACATCAACTACATCGGTTACAGCGGCTTGCTGGCAACCACAGGCGAAAGAGGGAGAGCCCCCGTGCTGCCCGGAGGACAAGTGGCTGACGTTGCCGCGGGCGCTTACATGGCTGTGAATGCAGCGCTGGCTGCCCTTTATGCCCGCGAAAAAACCGGGCAGGGGCAGCATGCTGACGTGGCGATGCTAGACTGCGTCATGCCGCTCACCGCCCTGCAGACAGCGCAGTATTACGCCACGAAGAAAGAACATGAAAGGGGAACGTTTGCGCTGTCAGGGGGAATGGCAAACTACAATGTATATGAATGCGCGGATGGAAAATACATCGCCCTCGGTGCACTGGAGCTGAAATTCTGGGAGCATTTCTGCGACCTGGTGTCCAGGCCCCAATGGAAAATAAGAATACTTGATTCGGGAGACGCGATGGACGCGCTGAAAAAAGAAGTGGCAGCGCTGTTCATAGCGAAACCGCGGCACGAGTGGGTGAAGCTGGGCGAAGAGAAAGACGTGTGCATCACGCCTGTGCTTGATATTTCAGAATTAGAACACGACCCGCAGATACATCACCGCAAGATGATTGTGGATGCCGGACAGGAGAATTACACCGGCTTCAAAACCATCGGCATCCCGCTGAAATTTTCAAAGACCCAGCCGCAGATTGCATGGCAGGCTCCCAGGCTGGGGGAAGATACGCTGGACGTGCTGAAGGAATTGGGGTATGATGAAGAGGACATCAACCGGCTGGCGGGGAAAAGCGTGGTGACAATAAGCAAGCGGGGATGAATCACCCCACACGCAACTGATGCCATCTCTGGCAGAAACGGCATCAGCGAAGTCGAATGCTATGCCAGCCAAGGCGGGCGTGCCTTTATCAGGCATCCAGCCTGCTGATATTGAAAACAAAATGGTGCCAGAGGCGGTGGAAGCATCCACTCACGGGAGGCGGGGAAGGCACCTCCCCCACGCAATACAACGTTATTTAAGCATTTTATTAGATAAGAAAACTTTTCTTACGTTTGCTCGGCTTGTTGAATTGGTTACAAAAAAATAAACATGACGGACTATGACAAAAGAAACTTGCATCCGCGTTTTTGCTGACCCAGTTCAGATAAGGGAATGCAAAAAGAAAATCAGCATGAATGAAAAAATATTCTCCCGGCTGGCGAATATTCTCGCATTGGCGGGAAATGACGTCAGGCTGAAAATTCTGTACCTGTGAAAAGGATGGAAAACCGTCTTTCTGGCAAACAAAAATATTTTTAGGAATTCTAACCGTATTTGCAGCATTGATGCTCGCTTTTCCCTACTATGTGCGCATCTTTTATCCTGATACAAAGGCAAATGTGATTGTGATTGACTCCAGCAACATTTCACAGGCAAATTTTGATATTTTGGGAATGACCTGCACCGCCTGTGAAGAACATGTGAAACATGCCGTGTCGCAACTTCCCGGTTTTATTGAAGCGTCTGCCGACTACAAAACCGGAAAAGCTTCTGTAAAATTCGACCAGTCAAAAACAACGCTGGTGCAGGTTACGAAAGCTATCAATGAGACAGGGTATAAAGTCACCCACCATGAATTAGGCAGGGCGGAATTTATAGATGAAAAAACCATCATAGTCGGTGGCAAAGACGAATACACCGCCCTTAAGTTAATTATCGCCACCGGCTCCACAACTTCCATCCCCGCGATTAAAGGACTCATAGAAACCTGCTATCTCACCAATGATACGCTATTTGATTTGGAACAACTGCCGGAATCGCTCACCATCATCGGTGGCGGTTATATTGGGCTGGAAATCGCGCAGGCATATCAGCGCTTCGGCAGCAAGGTGCGCATCGTGGAATACTTTGACCGAGTTCTGAACAGTCAAACGGCTGACATAGCTGACGAAATCACGAAGTATCTCTCCAGCGAAGGCATTGAAATTCATACGGACGTTAAAGCCGAAAAGGTGTATTCGCAAAAGGGAAAGGTTATTCTGGAAGGAACGCAAAACGGAAGCAAAGTCATTTTTGAATCCACACATATTTTGATAGCAGCCGGGCGAAAGCCAAACACTCAAAATCTCGGTCTTGAAAAAATCAATGTGCAAACGCTTAAAAGCGGTCATATCATAGTAAATGAATTCCTCGAAACGAATGTGAAAAACATCTATGCCATAGGCGACTGCAATCCCAATCCGCCATTTGTTTATGCGGCTGCCTATGAAGGCAAGCTTGCCGTGCAGAATGCTTTTGCAGGCGCTCAAAAGAAAACTGATTACACCGCCATGCCATGGGTGATTTTCACCGACCCGCAGGTTGCCGGAGTGGGGATGGAGGAAGAAGAAGCAAGGAAAAACAATCTTCCATTTGAAGTCAGCACGATTCCATTGAGTGAAGTGCCGAGAAGCCAGGCAGCATTGGATACGAGGGGATTCATCAAGCTCATCCGGAATCCTGAAACGGATAAATTATTAGGAGCGCGGATTGTCGCGCCTGAAGGCGGAGAGCTAATCATGGAAATATGTTTGGCTATTAAATACGGAATCACGGTAAGCGAGCTGGCAAGCGCGTTTCATCCGTACTTGACTTTATCGGAAGCTATTAAGCTGGCAGCTATCGGGTTCGGAAAAGATGTATCCAAATTGAGTTGTTGCGCAGCATAAAAATTATTTAATCACTATAAAAATTCAAACCAATGAAAACATTAAGCCTATAATTGGTCGGTGAATTCCTCCTCTACGATAGTGGGATTGTTTTGCTTATATTGATTCATGCAACAAAGCCATGCTGACAAGAAATTGCTTCAGGGTATTTCGCAAGCATACCCAATTCCTTATCATTTTTATCATCACCTGCTCGGCAGGCTGTTCAGGAAACAGTGAACGCCTACGGCAAACCTTTGCAGCTCAAAATGAGACTGCGCTGACTGCCGAAGCTGAAAATGAAATTTCAGCAGCTTCTGCGGATGGAAACGGCTTCCATGATTCTGCAGATGAATGGTTCGTCTTCAAAAAAAACGGCAAATACGGTTATCTTAACCCGAACGGTGAATGGATGATTCAACCCAAATATGAAACCGCATTCCCTTTCATCGAAGGAATTGCCCTTGTCAGCCTGGATGGCAAAAAATTTTTGATTGACTCGCGCGAACGTTCAGTTCCGCTTCCTGATGGCGTCACGGATGTATCCACCTTTAAAGGCGGACTTGCGCCTGTGACCATAGGTGGAAAAACGGGGTTCATCAATCGCTGGGGAAAGTTGGTGACGCAGCCCTTCATTGACTTTC
>DATLYB010000181.1:0-5523 GCA_035575215.1 Chitinophagales bacterium | reverse complement strand
GATTCATTTCATTCCAGCGTGTTTTTTCACGAGGTGCGCATCGAAACGTCCTATCCGCTTTTTGAATATCCCCCGTATGAAACAGTGCTCACCAGCAAGCTGGTTGACGTTATCAAATACGAGCAGTTGGATTTGCTGCACGTACACTACGCCATTCCCCATGCCTCTGCGGCTTACCTTGCCCGGCAAATATTAAGAGAGCAGGGTATCCGCATACCAGTGATTACCACGCTGCACGGCACCGACATCACGCTGGTGGGGCGCGATGCCACGTATGCGCCCGTGGTCACCTTTTCCATCAACCAGTCTGACGGCATCACAGCCGTGTCGCATAACCTGCGTGATGAAACCTACCAGCATTTTAAAATCACGAAAGATATTGAAGTTATCCCCAACTTTATTGACTTCACGCGCTTTACGAAAACGAACAAAGACCATTTCAGGAAAGCCATCGCGCCCCAGGGTGAAAAAATTTTGATTCACGTTTCCAACTTCCGGAAGGTGAAGCGCGTGGATGATGTAGTGCACGTATTCAATGAACTGCACCAAAAGCTGCCTGCCAAGCTGCTACTGGTGGGCGATGGACCGGAACGCAGCCGCATCGAAGAGCTGTGCCGTACCTTTGCTCTTTGCGACAATGTGAGGTTCCTGGGCAAGCAAGACCCCGTGGAGGAGCTGCTTGCCGTTGCCGATTTGTTTCTGATGCCATCGGAAAGCGAGAGCTTCGGGCTGGCAGCACTGGAGGCGATGGCATGTCAGGTGCCCGTCATCTCATCCAATGCAGGCGGCATTCCTGAAATCAATATTCACGGCAAAACGGGTTTCCTCAGCAAGGTAGGCGATGTGCATGATATGGCAAATAATGCCTTTATCATCCTCAGCGATGACGAAAGACTGACGCAGTTCCGCCACCATGCTTATGAGCAGGCAAGGCGCTTTGACATCGAGAAGATTCTGCCGCAGTATGAAAATTACTATGAGAAGGTGATGATGAGCGTGAAGGATACGGTGAGGGTGGTATCCTGAGGGCAGCCCTGCCTGCTGCATTGCCCCTACCCTTGTCTGATTTCGAAACCCGATTCAGGCAGATATAAATTAATGATGGTGAAAAAAACCTTAAAAAAAACTGAACTGCCTTTGGTATAATTTTGATGCTCAATGAAAATTTCCTATAACTGGCTGAAAGAATATCTGGACATTGGCCTGATGCCGCAGCAATTGTCCGAACTGCTCACTGACATCGGGCTGGAAGTGGAAAACATGACTGAATACAAAGGTCCCGGAAATGGATTGGAGGGGCTGGTGGTGGGTCATGTGAAGAAAGTGGAGAAGCATCCCGATGCTGACAAGCTAACGGTTACGCAGGTGGAGGTGGGCGGTGACGAGGTGCTGCAAATCGTCTGCGGAGCGCCCAATGTGGCTGAGGGCCAGAAAGTGGTGGTGGCGTTGCCGGGCGTCACGCTCTATCCGGCTAAAGGAGAAAGCTTCACGATTAAGAAAGCAAAAATCCGCGGAGTGGAATCATTCGGGATGATTTGTGCTGAGGATGAAATCGGGATAGGAACAAGCCATGATGGAATAATCGTTTTGCCGGAGAGCGCCCGGACGGGCATGAAGGCAAGCGATTTTTACGGGCTGAAAAACGACTGGATTTTTGAAATTGCTCTCACGCCCAACCGCGCGGACGCCTTCAGCCATCTCGGTGTAGCCAGGGATGTGCGGGCTGCGCTCAATATCCGCTTCGATAAAAACCTTCCGCTGAAATTTCCGGTGATTGATGAATCGGTATTCACCAAAAAAGAAACACCCCTGGAAGTGGTTGTTGAAGAACCCGCGATGTGCCCGCGCTACAGCGGCATATTGATTAAGAACGTGAAAGTGGGCGAATCTCCGCTGTGGCTGAAGGAAAGACTGCGCTCGGTAGGGCAGCGCCCGATTAACAACATCGTTGACGTCACCAATTTCATCCTGCAGGAGTTCGGGCAGCCGTTGCACGCCTTTGACGCTGATGAGATTCGGGGAGGCAAAGTAATTGTGAAAACCCTGCCTGCGAATACGAAATTCACCACGCTGGATGAAGTGGAGCGCGTCTTGAGCGGTGATGATTTGATGATTTGCGATGCCGAAGGGGGCATGTGCATCGCAGGCATATTCGGAGGGATGCATTCAGGTGTTTCAGAAAAAACGCATAACATCTTTTTGGAAAGCGCGCATTTCAATCCCGCAGCTATCCGCAAAACATCCACGCGGCTCGGCTTGCGCACGGATGCCGCCATGCGATTCGAAAAGGGCACCGACCCCGCCATTACCGTTACTGCTTTGAAACGCGCGGTGAATCTCATATTGCAGGTGGCGGGCGGAGAGGCAGGCTCCGCGGTGGTGGATGTGTATCCCAAGCCGGTGCCGCCTTTCAAGATTACGCTTCACTACGCCCATCTCGACCGGCTTATCGGCTATCCCATTGATGCTGATACGATTCATGATATTCTGGAAAACCTCGGCATTTCCATTGAGAGCGAATCGCAGCAGACGCTGGAGCTTTCCATTCCGCCCTTCAAGGTGGACGTGCACCGCGAGGCAGATGTGATTGAGGAGGTGTTGCGCATTTATGGTTTGAACCGCATCCCCCATCCTGAGACAATCCGCACTTCCATCTCACTGCGCGGTGATTCGGATTTACGTGAGCAGGTAAACAATAAGGTTTCAGATTACCTGTCGTCCATCGGTTTTCGCGAAATGATTAACAACTCGCTTTCCCGCTCAGAATATTATTCAGCAAACGGGAATGGATTTGTTTATCTGCAAAAAAGCGCCAATGCTGACCTGAATGTGTTGCGCCAGAATATGCTCTATTCCGGCTTAGAAGCAGTCGCTTACAATCTCAACCGGAAAAACAACGATCTGAAGCTGTATGAAATCGGGAAGTCCTATCATCAGGACGATTCACGCAGCTTTGGGGAAGCCTGGCATTTGACGCTTTTCGTTACGGGGATGAAACACCCCGAAAGCTGGACGGCTAAAAGCAAGCAGGCTGACTTTTTCTACTTGAAAGCGGTCGTGCATAATGTGCTGAGAAGAATGGGGGTGAGCCGGTTTGAAGAATCCGCAATGGACACCGGTATTTTCCAGTACGGTCTGGGATATTCTTTCCGGGAAAAGCCGCTGGTTCAATTTGGCTTGCTGCAGCCGGAGCACCTGAATAAATTGGACATTCGTCCCGAAGTGTATTATGCCGATTTTGATTGGGAAAATGTCTTTGAACTCGCTAAGTCCAGCGTTATCCTTTTTACTGAAATTCCACGTTTTCCGGGCGTAAGGCGCGACCTTGCCCTGTTGCTCAAAGAGGACATCCCTTTTGCCGCTGTCCGAAAAATTGCGGTGGAAGAGGGCGGAAAAATCTTAAAAGGCGTAAATTTATTCGACTTTTATCAGGACGTTAAGCTCGGAGAAGGGATGAAATCGTATGCGGTGAGTTACTTTTTCGAACACGAAGAGCGAACACTCACCGACAGCGAAGTGGATGAACTGATGACAAAACTGATGAGCCGTTACCGCAATGAGTTGAAAGCAGAGATTCGCTAATGGACGACTACCAGGTTAAACTCAATGATATTTCCAGAAAGGTGGGTATTCTTATAGCCCGCTACAATGAAGCGAAGGAAGAGTATCAAATCCTTGAGCAAAAAAACAAATCATTAGCGGATGAGAACAAGCGGCTCAAAGAACAATTGGAGGCTGAGAAGGCTAAATATGAATCGCTTGCCGATGAGCTTAATCTGACGAAGCTGCAAAAGGCGATAGTGCCGCAGACGGATGAAGAGCGAACCGAACTGAAACGAAAAATCAATGAATTCATAAAAGAAATTGATAGGCGCGTTGCATTGTTAAATGACTGAGTCGTGAGCAAAACGGAGTTGATAAACATAAATCTCTTGATTGCCGGCAGGTCGTATCCGCTGAAGATAAAACCTGAGGAGGAGGAGATTGTCAGGCGCGCGGCAAAACGGGTGAATGAAAAGATTCACGAACTGCAGGAGCAGTATGCCGCCAAAGACAAGCAGGACTATCTCGCCATGGTGGCGCTGATGAATGAAGTGGAGGTGCAGTCAGGCAAAGAAAAGGTGACCATTGACCCCACCTTTTTCGATAAACTCCGCGAAATTGACGCGTTGCTTTCAGATACGGTTAGCCGCTGATTTGCTCGCCTCATCGTTTCTCCCGAACGTTCCTGTCAGTTGATAGCTGGCGTAGTTTTTTCACTGCGCATCCAGCTATGCAAAAAATTTAGTAAACCTAAAGAATAAGGACTATGGAAACCATTCTCGTTATTGCAGCGGCCGCAGTGGCAGCATTGGCAATCGGATTCTTTATCGGCAAGGTGATTTACCAGCGGGCAGCGCAGCAGGAAGAAGAACGGGCGAAAAAAGCCGCCCGACTCGAAGAGGAGCGCGCAAAAAAGGAAGCTGCCCGAATTATTGAAGAAGCTACCAAACAGGGCGAAAGCATCAAAAGAGACCGCCTGCTGGAAGCTAAAGAAAAATTCCTTCATCTAAAAGCAGAGCACGAAGAGCAAACCCTGAAACGCTCAAAAGGTATCGAGGAGCGGGAGCGGGCGGTAAGGCAAAAGGAACAGCAGTTTAACCAGCAGCGTGAAATGCTGAAGCGGAAAGAAGAAGAAGTGGAAAACATCAAAGTCAATCTGACGCGACAGTTGGAACTGGTGAGCATCAAACGCAGCGAGCTGGAAAAATCACATCAGGAGCACGTGAAAAAGCTGGAACAAATCGCCCAGCTTTCAGCGCAGGAAGCAAAACAGCAGTTGGTGGAATCGCTGAAAGAAGAAGCCAAGACGCAATCCATGGCAATGATAAAGCAAATCATGGATGAAGCGAAGCTGAAGGCAAGCAAGGAAGCCAAGAAAATTATTCTGCAAACCATCCAGCGCACAGCTGCCGAAACCACTATTGAAAATACCGTTTCTGTTTTCAATCTCTCATCTGACGACCAGAAGGGGCAAATCATCGGGAGGGAGGGAAGAAATATCCGTGCCTTGGAAGCAGCCACCGGAGTGGAAATCATCGTGGATGACACCCCGGAAACAATCATTCTCTCAGCTTACGACCCGGTGAGGCGTGAAGTGGCGAGGCTGTCGCTGCAGCGTCTTGTCGCTGACGGGCGCATACACCCCGCGCGAATCGAGGAAGTGGTGGCAAAAACCCGTAAACAGCTGGAAGAGCAGGTTGTCGAGATTGGCGAGCGCACGGTGATTGAATTGGGCATCCACGGGTTGCATCCGGAGCTTATCAAGGTTGTCGGGAGAATGCGTTTCCGCTCATCGTACGGGCAGAACCTGCTGATGCATTCCAAAGAAGTAGCCCAGTTGTGTGCCACGATGGCGGCTGAGATGGGATTGAATCCCAAGCTTGCAAAACGAGCCGGCTTGCTGCATGACATTGGCAAGGTGCCGGAGGAAGAATCAGAGCTTTCACATGCGCTGCTGGGAATGAAGTGGTGCGAAAAATA
>DATLYB010000180.1:0-17281 GCA_035575215.1 Chitinophagales bacterium | reverse complement strand
TTAAATCAATAGAATCACCCGGAGTGATTACAATCGGAGTTCCATTGCCGAATCCCGGGTCGGTATCCACAAAATATTCCGCAGCGACAATCGGATAAACAGGCTGCTGAATGTGAATCGCCCGCTTGCTGAACACACTCCACTTTCCGTTGGCATCGCGTGTACGCACATAGAGCGTATGCATGCCCGGGGTGAGGGAATTTGTAGGAAAGCTTTGCGTGAGTTCAATCGAATCGCCCGCAGTGATTGGGATGGTTGTAGCGTTGCCAAACCCCGGGTCGGTGTCGTAGAAATATTCAGCTTTTGAAATGGAATAAATTGGTTCGTTGATTTGAATCACCTTCTTGCTGAAAACGCTCCATCTGTTTTGCGCATCTTTAGAGCGGATGTAAAGCGTGTGCAAGCCCGGCTGCAATCCAACCGTACTGAATGAAAATACAGAAGCAACAGAATCCCCTTGTGTAATGGGAAGCGCAATGGCATTTCCAAATCCGGGGTCAGTGTCCCAGAAATATTCGATGCGGGAGATTTGGGCGTGGGAAAAGTAGAAAGATGAAAGAAACAAGCAGAAAGAAAAGAGCTTGAAAATTTTTTTACTTGAATCAGCCCGGACTCCCTCATTGGAGAGGGGAAATGCCGCAAGCATATTGGTGAGAAAAATTTTTCGCCCGTCCATAGTCGTATCCTTTTAAAAATTTTAGGATAGCGATTAGTTCGTGGCTTTTCTTGCTTTCAGGTTGACGTTGACGGGCGTGCCCTGCGGCACCGAGCCGTTAATCACGTTCAGCACTTCCTGGTGCGGAAAAGTTTTCGGGTATTTGCGGTTTTCCCAGTTGTAATTACCTCCGAAAAGTCCGATGTCCATCCCGTCAGTGCCGGCATTGTTACCGGGCGATGCGTTAGAGATTTGGTAATTCTCGCTGATGGTATATCCGTTTGCAACGTTGAAGTTTACAAACTGCGGGTCCTGGTTCATGATGTTATTTGCGCCAGAAACGCCATTACCGATGGAACCGATGGCGGTCATCGTGGCTCCGCTTGAATTGTAAATGATGTTGTTATTGAAAACACAGCTTGTACAGTTCTGCGCGGTGATATCCGTGTAAGCCGCATCGGTCATCCAGAAAATGTTGTTTTCGTAAAGCACGCTGTTGCACTGGTAACACATCGGATATGCATTGTTATTGCTGCGGATGACAAAAATGTTGTTCCGGTAAGTGAACGATGAGTTATTGTAGTTGCTCACATAGTAATAGTAAGCACTCATCTCGAAATAGTTATTCTTAATCAGGATATTATTCAGAGTTGAAGTGTTGGAGTAATTGTCAATGAAATTATTTTGACCGCTTGCCTGAAACACATTTCCTTCAATCACCCAATTGTTGCAGGTGGCTGAGTACCACTGAATTCCCGTAGTGGTGCTGTTGAAATAGTTATTGTAGATGCCGATGTTGTCAACCGTGGTGCTGTAAGCCTGCACATAACCAATGTTGAAACCCGAAATCACTGTGCCGGAGCTGTTGGTGGAAAGCGAAATATTGTTCACCGTGGGGCGGTACTCGTTTGTCACTTCCGGGTCAAAACCTGCGGAGCCGATAATAGTCAGCTTTTTATCAACCGTAAAAGCTGCATAGGTATAAGCGGAGCCATACACCAGCAGGGTATCACCATTGGAAGCCGCTGTAATTGCGGATTGTACATTATTATACTGCGCTGCCGAGCCGGGGGAATTATCCACTGTAAGTTTGGCGGCATACACCAGTACATTGTTAAGCAGAATTGCAGAGAGAAGCATGAGGTTTTTCATAGGATAAAGTTTTGGTATTTTAGAATGATAAATCAGGCGCAATCTCGAAAGTTTTACCATAAATCATGAAAAATTATTGATTTATGGAGCTAACGTGCAGCCAAGATAGACGAAGACTTTAACAATGGGAACGAAAATATGGGAAATATCTAACCGGAAAGGTTGATGGCATAAAGAAACAACTCAGGTTTCGGGATATTCAACTAGAGCGTTTTATTTCGGATGGTAATGCTTCATCGCCTCCGGAAGAAACTTCTGCAAATCAGCGATGCGCTTTTCATCGCTGGGGTG
Organism: Chitinophagales bacterium; assembly: GCA_035575215.1. Taxonomy (GTDB): domain Bacteria; phylum Bacteroidota; class Bacteroidia; order Chitinophagales; family CAIOSU01; genus DATLYB01. Next base: position 15,183 of record DATLYB010000180.1, on the reverse strand, counting down.
GGTGCTTAAAAATTGAGGCGGTTTCTGCCCGCCTTTTGCCGCCATGCGTTTCCAGAAACTAACCGCCTCATGAGGGTCGTAGCCTGCCTTCGCCATGAAGATTAGTCCCATCTTGTCCGCCTCGGATTCATGTTTTCGCGAGTAAGGCAAAATCACTCCGAGCGTTGCTCCCACTCCGTATGAAGCCAGAAAGATATTTCTTGTCTCCTGGGGTTTGTTTGACAATGCCACATCCAGCGCAATGCCGCCCAATGCCACCGCCAACTGCTGGCTCATGCGCTCATTGCCATGCTGGGCGATGGCATGCGATATTTCATGCCCCATCACCACAGCAAGTCCTGCTTCCGTTTGCGTAACGGGCAGGATACCGGTGTACACCACCACTTTTCCCCCGGGCATGCACCAGGCATTCACAGTTTTGTCTTCCACAAGATTGAATTCCCATTGATACCCCTTCACCCGTTCGCCATATCCCTCTTGGTTGAGGTAAGCAGTAGCGCTTGCGGCAATCTTTTGACCCACGCGCTTCACCATGGCTGACTGCTCGGTGTTGTTAATGACCTTTTGCTCCGCCAGAAATGATTTGTATTCAGCCAGACTCATCTGCTGCAATTCCGATTCGGGAAGCAGGTTGAGCTGCTTTCTTCCTGTCAGAGGTACGGTGCTGCATGCCCACGACAAAACAATCAGTGTAATGACGGCAAGAAAAATCTTTTTCATAATGATTAATTGACGGAATGAAAATAATGAATTTCCCGTTGCAAAGAGTCTGCCGATTTTTTAGGATGTAAACCAAGGGATGACTTTATCCTATGAATCCCCAAAATCCCCGTTGTATATTCGCCCTATGAGAATCCTCTTTGTATGCTTGGGAAATATCTGCCGCTCTCCCCTTGCGGAAGGCATCCTGAAAGCAAAACTTCAGAAGCATGGACTTTCATGGGAGGTGGACAGCGCGGGCACCGGAGCATGGCATGTTGGCGAAAGCCCGGATGAGCGCGCGGTAGCCATAGCAAGGAAATACGGCATTGACATCACCTGCCAGCGGGCACGCCAATTTTCGCCTTACGATTTTGAGAGGTTCGACCGCATCTATACGATGGATACCTCCGTCTATGATGATGTGAGGCGCCTGGCTCTTTCAGATGAAGAAATGAGGAAGGTGACTTTGATTTTAAACGAAGTTTATCCGGATGAATTTAAGGATGTTCCCGACCCTTATTGGAATGACGAAGGGTTTGAGGAAATATTTCGCTTATTGGACGGAGCATGCGAGGCGATTGTGAAAAAATATGCCAATGTGCGACTACCAGATTAGCCGATTAGTTCAGCTATGAAAATAACCCCATCCCTTCCAAAAGGCACCCGTGATTTCGGACCGGACGAGCTTCGAAAAAGGAATTACATTTTCCATGTCATAAGAAGTGTTTTCGAGAAATACGGGTTTCAGCCGCTCGAAACTCCTGCTATGGAAAAGCTCGAAACGCTGGAAGGAAAGTATGGCGAGGAAGGTGATAAGCTTCTTTTTAGAATTCTTAATTCAGGAGATTTTCTGAAAGACGTTCCACCGGAAGATTTGAACTCCCGTCTCTCATCTAAAATCTCACATCTGATATCTGAAAAGGGTTTGCGTTACGACCTCACCATTCCCTTCGCCCGCTACGTGGTGCAGCACCAGCATGAAATCACCTTCCCCTTCAAGCGCTACCAGATTCAACCCGTGTGGCGAGCCGACCGCCCGCAGAAAGGACGCTACCGCGAATTCTACCAGTGCGATGCGGATGTGATTGGCAGCGATTCGCTGCTGAATGAAGTGGAGTTGATTTTGATTTATGATGAGGTGTTTGACAGACTTAAGATGCAAGATGTAAGTATCAAGATTAACAACAGGAAGATTTTAGTCGGAATTGCGGAAAAAAATAAAATCGCTGATAAACTCGCATCCTTCACAATCGCACTCGACAAACTTGATAAAATCGGTGCTGATGAAGTGAAGAAAGAATTGGCGGAACGGGGTATCGCTCCTGATTCGCTGGAAGCAGTCATCAAAGTGAAAAATTTAAACGCTTCAGAAAAAATCAGTTTTCTTGAGAAATATCTTGATGATTCAGAAACAGGGAAAGCAGGACTAAACGAAATCAAATACCTTCTGGCGCAGGCGTCTGCTTGTGCTAAACTCGAATTTGACATCACGCTTGCAAGAGGTTTGGATTACTACACCGGCACCATCTTCGAAGTGAAAGCCAATCCCGCACGTGCGGGACAAATGGGCAGCATTGGCGGGGGCGGTCGCTATGATAATCTCACCGGAGTTTTTGGCTTGCCGGGAGTTTCAGGTGTTGGGATTTCATTCGGTGTCGAGCGCATCTATGATGTGATGGAGGAATTGAAACTGTTTGAAACCATCAATCTTTCCGCCAACACCACCCGCGCTTTGTTCATCAACTTTGGCGGTGAAGCGGAAACAAAAGCATTTCAATACCTGCAACAACTCAGAGCTAACGATATTCCCACAGAAATTTATCCTTCCGCAGAAAAAATGAAAAAGCAAATCGGCTATGCGGACAAGAAAGGAATTCCGTATGCGATTTTTGTGGGAGAGGAGGAATTGAAAAACAACACGCTTCAAATCAAAAAGCTGAGCACGGGCGAGCAAACCCGGCACAGCATTGAGGAGATTATCGTTCTATTGAAGAAGTGATACCAGCTAATCCACGGTCACATTCCGAAATACATCGCTCAAGTCTGCTTCTAATTCGGGAAAGAGATAAGATTTCACTTTTTCGTTTTCTGTGAAAGGGCGGGTCGTAACGTATTTCCCTTTTTCCAGCCGGTAAATAACGGCTGATTTTATTTCCGGGAAAACGAGCCAGTATTCCATCACTCCATATTCTTCATACAGCTCAAATTTGTCCTTCTGGTCTTTCTCTGATGATGACGGAGAAATGATTTCAATCACTAAATCAGGCGCACCCACGCATCCGAAGCTTTTGATTTTACCGGGATCACAAATCACGCATAAATCGGGTTCAACGATGTTCTTTGTTTTTTTATAATCTTCTCCAGCTCTCACAAGATAAACATCAAAAGGGGCTGCAAACGTCCTGCAAGGTTTATTTTGGAAGAAATGCTCCAACAGATAACTCAATCTCATACTGACTGACTGATGATTGCTGGAAGGCGCAGGCGACATCCTGAAAATTTTCCCGCGAATCAGCTCCACCATCTCTTCCATTTTCCATTGCAGGTAATCGGCAGCGGTATAGGTGCCGGAGAGGTCGGGTTCTTCGACTAAATGAGGAGATTTTTTCTCTTCATACATAGAGGTAAATTTAAAGAAAACCCTTGAGAGAGGAATTCACCTTTTCGCCCTTTCACCCAGCTCAAAAACCACTTGCCCGATTTTATTTTCCACAGGCTCTAAAGATTGCAGGTAGCGATACAGCGCCTTGAGGTCGTTTTCGGTCATCCGCGAATAAGCCCCCATGGCATAGGCGAGCCTTTTTGAACCCTGCCTCCGCGGAAACGGCTGATGAACATTTCCTCGCTCCAGGCTGCTATCACTCCCGTTCCGTTGTGCGGGGTGATGTTGGGAGACATAAAGGATTTGCCTTCGCTGAAGGCGTCCGGCTCGAAAGCCATTCCTCCTGCAAACGGTTTGCCTATGAATGCCCCGGTTTTCATGTCCCGCTCGGTGTGGCATCCCACGCAATTGGCGACATAGTTCGCAAGGTACTTTCCATACTCAATGGTGCTGTCAATCGGAACCGACTTGGGCGGATTGCCCTTTGTGCCTTCAGGCTTAATCATGCCGAATGCCGCCACCGCTTTGCCAAGAAAGGTGAACTCGCTTCTTATCACTTCATTCCTAACGGGAGGCTGCGAGCGCAAAAAAGAGATGATTGCGGTGAGGTCTTCATCGCTCATCTCGGCAAACGGCATGAACGGCATGATGCAGCGCCCGTCCGCGCCTATCATGTGACGCATGATGCGGGCGATTTCACCGTCAGTGAGATTGCCGATACCGGTTTCCTTGTCAGGCGTCAGGTTGGGCGCCCTGAATGTGCCCGGAGGAATAGCCAGTTCCCATCCACCGCTCAGGGGCAACTGCTCGCCTGTGTTTTCCACGTGCATGATTTTATCCATAGGCATGTGGCAGGTGGCACAGTGAGCAGGACCGTAAGCCAGATACTTTCCGCGGGCAATCACCGCTGAATCAGCGCTCGCCTTGATATCAGGATATGGCGCATCAAATTTTTTGTTCCAGGTAAGTTGAATGTAGGCAAACACTATGATAATGATTGCCGCTAATGCTCCGAGCAAATAAGGAATTACTTTTTTCATAAGCTGTCGGTTGGTGAATTTTAATGGCTGCAAATTTTAAAACATTCGCGCGTTTCCGCAACAGTTCTTATGCACTTGACCAAGTGTTTTACAATTTTGGAAGCACGTCTTTCAGAAAAGCTTCGAGACTGATGACTTCGGTTGCTTTCGCAACGGGATATCTTTCCATTCCGGAATAAACAATAAAATTTTTTGAGGTCTTAAGATCGGAAATAACCTGCCGGAAGCCCTTGGGATAACCGGGCGCCACCCCATATTTAATTTCCACGGATGCCCGCGGCTTGCTGCCTTTAGTGATAATGATGTCAGCTTCCGCACCCTGATGCGTGCGGTAGTAATACATTTCATAAAACTCCGGCAGCAGCGCCTTGATTTGCGCCATCGCATATCCTTCCCAGGAATTGCCGATAATGACATTATTCCTCAATTCGTCTAAAGTCTGGATATTGAGCAGTGCGTGAAGAATTCCTGAGTCGCTGATGTAAGTTTTTGGAGCTTTCACAAGCCGCTTCCTGACGTTTGCAAAAAACGGGCGCAGAATAGTAACCAGATAGGTGTTTTCAAAATAATAGAGGTAGCGCTTTACGGTGGGAGCAGTTACGCCCACTGACCGCGCATACGTTTCCGCATTCCAGATTTGCCCGTTGGCATGAGCCAGCATAGAAAGGAAAGTGTGCAGATTCTGGTGCTCCGCCTTCAAGCCCAGCACGGGCAAGTCCCGTTCAATAAAAGTCTGAATGAAATTCATCCGCCAGCGGAAGCCGGATTCATCAGTGGCTGCAAACAACGATTTTGGAAACCCGCCCCTCAGCCAGTGCTCTTCCCGGTTGCAGACTGCTGAAATTTCAGGAAGAACAAAGGGATACAGCTTGAGATATGCAATGCGACCGGCAAGTGACTCAGAACTTTTTTTTATCAGCACGGGCGAGGCGGAACCCAGCAGAATAAACCGCCCCGGCTTTCTTTTTTCATCAATCAGCGAGCGCAGCAACGGAAATAATTCCGGCATCCGCTGAATTTCATCGAGAATGACGGAATGGTCCTGATATTGCAACAAAAACTCAGTAGGGTCTTTAAGCTTATCCAAGTCCCTGTGTGATTCCAGATCAAGGTAAATTGTTTTTTTTCTCAGGCGGTTGACCAGTGATTTGACAAGAGTCGTCTTGCCCGCTTGCCGCGGTCCGACCAATCCGACAGCAGGGTATTCTTTCAGCAGCAGGGAAAGGTTTTTCTCAAGGGTTCTTGAAATATATTCTTCCACGAAAGATAGAAGTGGTATTTTTGATTTTCATGGTAAAAGTATGATTTATCCATGAAAATCAAAAATGCGGCTTTTGATTTTCATGGTAGTATGTTTTTAGAATTATTACTCCCCGGTGACTATTTTCACGTTCGGGTTGAAAAACAATGAAAACCTATCCCATCACAACCGACTATCTGAAAGTAGACGAACTACGCTCGGTTCTCAATGAAACTTTTCATCTGGAACTTGCAGATGAAGCAAAAAATAAAATGCAGCTCTGCCGCGATTATCTCGAAAAGAAAATCGCTGAACCCGGCAAGCGCTATTATGGCATCAACACCGGATTCGGCTCGTTGTGTGATGTCGAAATTCCGAATGAACAGTTGGAGCAATTGCAGGAAAACCTGCTGCTCTCGCACGCCTGCGGTATGGGAACGGAAGTGATGCCTGAAGTAGTGAAGCTCATGCTGATTCTGAAAATGAAAGCATTGGCGCTCGGCAATTCAGGCGTGCGTCCGGAAGTGGTGGAGAAATTAATCGAGCTTTTCAACCACCAGATTTTTCCTGTCGTGTGGGATACCGGCTCGCTGGGCGCATCAGGCGATTTGGCTCCGCTGGCACATCTCTCACTGCCGCTGATTGGAATGGGAAGTGTGCGCTACAAGGGCGAAATGATGAAGTCTGAAGATGCACTCAAAAAAGCGAAAGTGAAACCGCTGAAGCTGAAAGCGAAAGAAGGACTGGCGCTGATTAATGGCACACAGTTCATGAGCGCCTGGGGATGCTGGTCAATCCTTGAATCGAAGCGAGTCATGAAGTTGGCTGATTTGACCGCTGCGATTTCGGTAGATGCCTATAACTGCCAGAGCGAGCCGTTTCACGAAGCAATTCAGAAAGTGCGTCCGCACAAAGGGCAGATTGAATCTGCAAAAAATGTGTTGGAGTTTTTGAAGGGTAGCGAAATTTCAAAGCAGCATAAATTCAACATCCAGGATCCGTATTCCTTCCGATGTGTGCCGCAGGTGCACGGAGCCGTGCGCGGAGTGATTGCACATGTAGAGCAAGTTTTTGAAACAGAGATAAATTCTGTTACGGACAATCCACTGATTTTCCCGGAGGAAGATAAAATTCTTTCAGGCGGAAATTTTCATGGCGAGCCGCTTGCGCTTGCGATTGATTATCTGGGAATGGGAATGGCAGAGTTGGCAAGCATTTCCGAAAGAAGAACGTTTCAATTGGTTTCCGGCAAAAGAGGATTGCCTCCGTTTCTGATAGAAAACTCTGGCTTGAATTCCGGCTTGATGATTCCGCAATACACTGCCGCAGCCATTGTGAGCATGAACAAGCAGCTTGCTACACCGGCTTCGGTTGACACCATCACATCTTCTGACGGACAGGAAGACCATGTGAGCATGGGCGCTAATGCAGCCGTGAAATGCTACAAGATTGTTTACAACATTGAAAAGGTGCTGGCGATTGAATTTCTCACAGCGATGCAAGCGCTCGATTTGCGCAAGCCATTAAAAAGTTCACCGCTGATTGAAGAAATAAAAGCAGACTATCGCAAGATTGTTCCTTTCCACGACAAAGACCGCTACCTGTATGACGATATCCAGGTGACGGTGGATTATATGCGGGAGATAAAGCTGTAAAAAGTCGGAGTTACAGCTTTCTGCTTTTTACAAAATCCTGAAACGCCCCCTGATACGTCTTGCTCACGGTGATTTGCTTCCCGTTATCCATTTCCACTTCATCCACTGAAATGATTTTTTTCAGATGCTGAACGGAAATAATGTATGAATTGTGCACGCGGATAAATTTTCCCGCAGGCAATTCCGGTTCCAGTTCGTCCAATGACTTACGGATGTTGATTTTCTGTTCGCCTTTTTCGGCTTTCAGGAAAATGTCAATGTATTGCTTGTCGGATTTAAAATAAATGATGTCGTTCCATTTCACTTTATGCGTTTCCGTGCCGTCTTTGAAAAAGGCGAATTCGCTGGGATTGTTTTTCAAAAAAATTTCCCTTGCCTTGTTGCAGGCTGCGGCAAACTTGTCAAACGTGATGATTTTCGAGAGGTAATCCACCACGTTGATTTTCAGGTCGCGCTCCAGTTCGTAGCTGTCGAATGCATACTGCTTGTGGTCTGAAACAAAAATGATCATCTGCCTGGGCTTGGCGGCTCTGAGAAAATCCAGCCCGCTCATTTCGGGCATCTGCACATCCAGAAAAATCAAATCGGGATTCAATTTGTCGAGGTTCGCAAGCGCTTTTTCAGGGTTGGTGAAATCCTCCACCCATTCGAGGTAATCGAGTTTTGAAGCATGAGTTTTCAAAATGTCAAGGGCGGGCTTATTATCGTCAATGGCGATGCAGCGGATTTTCATGGATAGTTACCTTTTATCGGTTTTATCCAAATCAATAATTTCAAGCGATGCCTGATAAGCACTGCCTTTCGTCTCCGTTTCCAGAGCATACATCGGCACGCCCAGCAATCCTGAATACGAGCCTTTCAGCCGCGCCTCCAGATTTTTCAGCCCTTTGCCGCCCGGTGAATTTTTGGAAAGAGACTTATCAGGAATTTTGTTCTTCACTCTATATTCCAGCGAGTCGTCATCCACTTTGAGCGAAATATCAATAAACGCCTTTTCGCTGTTCAAATCGCCATGCCTGAAGGCGTTTTCAATGAACGGTAAAAGCAGCAGAGGTGCAATGTATTTACCTTCGGCTTTGCCGGTAACTTTGAACTTCAGATTGAAATTTTCCGGCAGCCGCAATCTTTCAATCTCCACTAAATCGTGAATGTAAGCAATTTCCTTTTCCAGCGGCACACGCGGTTCGTTGGTATCATAGAGCATATATTCCATGAATGATTTCAGCTTCACAATAGCGTCAGCCGCCTCATCTTTTTTCTGGAGCACCAAACTGTATATATTGTTGAGCATGTTTTTAAACAGATGCGGGTTGAGTTCCGTTTTCAGCAGTTGCCCTTCGGTATGGGTGAGTTTGTCCTCCACATGCGCACCGTGAAACCAGTCGCGCACCACCGTCACCTGAAAATTGACCATCTGCATGAAAGCAAGGAAACCATAGTTGAGAGGCAGCAAAACAAAAGTCCCGAGCGCAGAAAAAACTTCGGCAATCTCTTTTTCCTGAGCGGATAAATTTTCCCCGCTCATCAGTTCATCAGCAGCATCACCCAGCAGTGAAAAAATTACTGTTCCGGCAATGAGAATCAACGCAATGACCGAGGCGAAATACAACCCGAACTTTCTCCTGCGCAGCGTGAATCGCATCCACCAGCGGTTGCCATAGTAAAAGCCGAAGTAGATTACCCATGAGATAAGCGCGTTTTCAGGCTTTGCGCTCATGAGCAGAAACAGAAATACCGCCAGCCCGCCCCAGAAAGCCACTCTGAAAAACCAGGTCATGGGCAAAATTTTGCCGACAAATTAAAAAAAGTCTTTTGTGAAAAGAAACGGCTTGGGATGCCTCACAACAATTCACCCGGATGGATATGCAGCAGTTGTTCCCAGGATAACCCGTTTGGCTCCACCACCAGAATTTTAGCTGCGGGAAATTTTTTCCGGAACGTGGCAGCGCCTGAGATGCGTTTAGCTGCACCGGTTTTCACTTCCAGCGCGGTGATTTTCTTTCCCTGCTTCAGCACGAAATCCATTTCGTCATTTCCATCGCGCCAGTAGTATAACTCAAAAATTCCGGCAACCGAATGATTGAGCAGGTGCGCGCCCACCGCGCATTCAACGATGCGCCCCCACACATCCGGACGCTTGCGCGCTTCGCTGAATGTTTCCGCCCGTTGCGCAGCGATGAGCGCGGTATTGTGCGCAAGAAATTTCGGGCTCGATGCGCGCTGTCTGATTTTTCCACCGGCATATTTCTCAATTCCGGCAAGCAGCCCTGCGGAGTGCAGCAACTCGAGATAATGCGCCAGCGTGGTGGTGTTGCCTGCATCGAGCAGTTGTCCGAGCATTTTGGTGTAGGAGAGAATCTGCCCGGAGTATGCGCAGCCCAGCTCAAACAGGCGCTTCATCAGCGCGGGCTTGTCCACGCGCGTCAGCATCAGCACATCGCGCGAGATGCTCGTTTCAATCAGCGAATGAACGATGTAATCTTTCCAGCGCGGCTCATCTTCAATCAGCTCTGCCGCACCCGGATAACCGCCAAACCAGGCATACTGCTCCTCGCTGAAGCCGAAAGATTTTTTCATCTCTGAAAAAGACCAGTGCCCCATGTAAATCGTCTCAAACCTGCCCGCCAGCGACTCGGTGAGTCCCTGCTGAAGCAGCAGACGCGAGGAGCCGGTGAGAATCACTTTGATGCTCGCTTTCGCGCGCGTGTCTTCATCCCACAGCTTTTTCACGGCTTCGCTCCAGTTGTCCACCTTCTGGATTTCATCGAGCGCAAGAATGAAATCTTTGCCTTCCGTTTGTTTGGATTTCAGCCGGGCGGTTTCCCATTGCTGCTGCAGCCACACCGCATCGGCATTGGCGATGCCGTCTGCCGAAGCGTAGAGGTGCGGCAGCTTCACCTGTTTCAGCAACTGGCTGACCAGAGTGGTTTTTCCGACCTGCCGCGGTCCGTAAAGCACCTGGATGAATTTTCTCTTTTCCGCCATCCGCGCTTTCAGCGTTTGCAGATGCGGTCGCTGGTGTGCCATAATTTACTCAATACGTTGAGTAAAATTACTCAAAATACTGAGTAAAATAAAAATGCGCTGCGATTGAAAAAAGGAGAAGCTGCGGCAGGCGCAGAGCTTTTAGATAGAAACTTTGCCAAAAAGTATTCTTCTGATAATCGGGTTTCTTTCGTTTGTTTCATTCAAACATCACTCCCGTTCAATTCCTGCGTTCAGCAACATGGATAACCTGAGCGAATACCTCCAAGCGATTTAACAAAGCCTTCTTCTTTCAAATAATGCAGCCCTGTTGTTTTACAACGGGGCTGTTTTGTTTAAATACGTTTACTTGCGTTCCCTAAATCGGGCGCTGGCAATGAGTGCAGAAACTTGCGCATGTTGAGAGATGCCACATTGCGGAAATAAGAAATCGCCTTATCATTACTGCGGAAACCTCAGCGTCCTCTGCGGTTGCTGCAATTTTCCGGTTTTGCGCCTTCCGCCAAAAATTTGCAAAAACCGCCTGTTGGTTACATAAATCCCGCAAAAAGTTACAATCCATAAAACAGCGCGTATCCCGGCAGTTTCTTTGTCCGCATCAAACAAAACTGCCATGAAAAACAAATGGATTCACTTCACGCATCACGCCATCAAACGGCTGCGCGAGCGCGGCATTTCAAAACGGCTGGTAATCAGCGTGCTGAAAAGGCTTACTGAAATTCCACACGAGGAATACATTGTGCTCGTTACCCCGTCCATCCTCGATAGAAAGTTTGGAGTTGACAGACTTGTGGACGAATCACTATTCATCGTTGCCGAATGCAACTGCGTGATTACCTGCTTTTTCTGCCCCAACGAGCCGAATGCGCTGAGGTTTTCAAAGCACAAGGGAAAGAAAATTTATGTGGTAAGCTGACAAAATCTGCCTTGAAACCACTCAATTATTACAAAAAACCCCGCAAAAGTTACAAGCCACTTTTTGCGCTCTATCACCGCTCTATTTTTGGCGGCATGAAGGTACACGAAAACATCAGGGCGCTGCGGATGGCAAAGGGATTGACGCAGGAATTCATGGCTAAAAAACTGAAGATGGATGTAGCCAACTACAGCCGCATCGAGCGGGGCGTGGCGAAACTCACCGTGGAGCGTCTGCAGGAAATAGCAGAGATATTGAACACCGGCATCAACGAACTGGTGCACCTGAACATTCAAAACACGCTGGGTAGCGCCAGCAGTGAAGACGCGCGGATGCAGGAACTGCTGAAGCAGAACAACGCGCTGCTGGAGGGAATCAGGGAGGAGCTGAGGAGGATGAGGGATACGGATAATGAAAAATGAATTTGTATTTTGTTAAACCATAAAAACCATCAAACCATGACCGCCAAGCAAAAAATCTCAGCCCTTTTAGAACAACTCAACAAAGGCGTTTATGAAAAAGAGGAAGTCATCAAACTCGCGCTGCTCTCTGCGATTGCCGGGGAAAGCATCTTCCTGCTGGGCGCACCGGGCGTGGCGAAAAGCTTAGTTGCCCGCAGGCTGAAATTCGCATTCAAGGAGAATGGCGCGTTTGAATACCTGATGAACCGCTTCAGCACGCCCGATGAAATTTTTGGTCCGGTGGCGATTTCCAAGCTGAAGAACGAAGATAAATATGAGCGAGTGGTGAAAAATTACCTGCCCTCGGCAACGGTGGTGTTTCTGGATGAAATCTGGAAAGCTGGACCTTCGATTCAGAATGCGCTGCTCACCGTGCTGAACGAACGGAAATACCGCAACGGTGAGCAGGAAATTGACGTGCCGATGAAAGCGCTCATCTCCGCCTCCAACGAACTGCCGATGAAAGACAGCGGGCTGGAAGCCCTGTGGGACAGGTTTCTCATCCGGCTTGAGGTGCAAGGCATTCAGGACAGACAGGCGTTCAACGAGATGATTACCAAACCGCTTGACCCTTACGCAAACACGGTGAAGGACGAACTGAAAATTTCTGATGAAGAATATAAACAGTGGAGTAAAGCCATTGACCAGATTGAGATACCCGAAAATGTGCTGAACGTGATTCACGTGATTCGCGGTTACCTCGACCAGCACAACCAGAAAGAAGAAAACAAAGACAACCAGATTTACATCTCCGACCGCAGGTGGAAGAAGATTGCGCGGCTGTTGCGCACCTCCGCCTTCCTCAACGACCGCAAAGAAGTGGATTTGATGGATTGTTTTTTGATTATGACCTGCATTTGGGATGAAATAAGTCAATTCAAAACGGTGGATACATTAGTTAAAGATGCAGTAGGCAAGCACGGTTACACAAAGACAATAGATTTATCCCCACTTAAAACAGGCATTAAGGAATTGCTTATAGATGTTGCCGAGCAGACAAAATTTATAAAAGATACAAGAGTCGTTGAACTGGAAAAGTTTAACGAAGACCATTATATAGTACTGAATTACAACAATACGTTTAACCTGATTTCAATCAACGACTATGGTGCATTAACCACTAACGATTCAAATATTTCTCTTGGGCACTGGGAAAGGTATGATCGGAGGGTCTATCATAGGCATACATGCAATGCCAGAAGAGGTAAGAACAAATACCACATTGTTTTAGACAACAAGGAATATCAATTGAAAACAAAGATCAATGGCGAAAAAAGAATAAAAACAACAAAGCCCCATAAAAAACTCGAAGAATATTGGGACTCTATCGTCACAGAAATTTTAAGACAAACAAATCGTCTAAAGGAACATCTGGAAGAATATCGCAACAAGGATTTAGCACATACCAGAACAAACTTATTTGTCAACCCGCAGCTTGCAGATATAGTTGAGCATCATATTGTTGATTCAAAAAAGACAATTGAAAAATTGGAAGTTGAAGTAAGGGGCATTCAGTCCGCCTATAAAAATATTGAGGATAAGGAAGAAGTTGCTATTGATAACTCAGACATCGGACTCTAAACCAATTTTATGTTATCCGATTTTCAAAAATTCATTCACTTCGGCTCCATCGCTGATAAAAAGAAGCGGGAGGAAATAGCGAAGTACATTCACGACCGGCTCTCATCGGAAAGCGCTGATGAGAAACAACTGTCCGATTCCAACACAGAAAACTTTGCCTCTTCTATTGATTCCATCCTCGACAACAAAACCCTGAAAGAACTCTGCCGCCAAAGTCCGGAGCTTGCTACAACTGTCACCCAGGAAATTTTGGACTGGCTGAACAAAACGAAGAAAGAGATTATCACTTCCGAAAATCCCTATGAGTATGAGCAGGAATTATTCGAAGAATTTTCAAAAACGACAAAAGAAAATTTCAAAAAAACATGGCTGCAAGCAAGCGCGTTTCTGAAAGAGACTTATCACAAAAATGAAATTGACACCGCTTTTTACGACAGGGAATTCCGGCAATCGCTGAAGGAAGAAAAAACCGAAAAGCAGGCATCCTTTGAAAGTGTAAAGGAACATCTCACCGACAAATGGTCGCAACTGCTTTTTAAAAAGCAAACGCAGTTTGAACTGGAAATCATTGAGCGGAGCCGCAAAAAGTTTTGCGAGGAGTTGTACAAGCGCATGGAGGAACTGAAAAAGCTACAGGAACTTTTGGAGCCGTTCACCAACGAACTCGGCAGACTGTGGGATATGAGCAAGGGGCAATGGCAGCGCGCCAGCTTCGATATTCTGAAACATTATGCCGAACTGCTGAAGCACGACAAGGCGCTGAACGAGCTTGCGGAAATGCTCGGCAAGATGCGGCAGGCGGAAAAAGAATATGAGGAAGAACTGTTCAGCAAAACCGTGCTGAAAACCGAATGGAAAACCGAACACGCGAGCAAGCAAGACCTCATCGGTGTGCATGAAAGCGATGATTTGAGCAGCCTGCTGCCGTCAGAAGCCGCCCTGCTTTCCGACACCACGCTCGAATCAGTATTCTACAAAAAATTTGCGGAGAAGAAACTGCAGACATTTGAATACGAAAGCCGCACCCTGGCTTTCCGCGAAGAGCAGGAACAAGACAAAAGACAAAAAGAAAAGGAGGATAAAAAAGGACCATTCATCATCTGCGTTGACACGAGCGGCTCCATGCACGGCACCCCGGAAACCGTGGCGAAAACCCTGTGCTTCGCCATCCTGAAACTCGCCATCCGCGACAACCGCAAATGCTATCTCATCTCATTTTCCACCGGCATCGAAACGCTCAACCTCTCCGATTTGAAGAATTCATTGGACAAAATCATCGGCTTCCTCACCATGTCTTTCCATGGCGGCACTGACGCCTCGCCTGCCATGCACGAGGCATTGCGGATGCTGGGCACCGAAGATTACAAGAAAGCCGATGTGCTGGTGATTTCGGATTTCGTGATGCCCGCATTTGACAAAACGGTTCAGGAACAAATCGCCAAAGCCAAAGAAAACAAAACCAAATTCCACAGTCTCGTCATCGGCAGCAGTCAGAATCAGAATGTCATCAAAGAGTTTGACAGCAACTGGCTATATAATCCGAACGCAAAAGACAATGTGCTGACGCTGGTGAAAAATCTGAGCACGCTTTGAAGTGAAAATATTTTTTAACCCATAAACCAAACCACTATGCCCAAAAAACCCAACCCCCAAAACCATAAGCTTTAGAAACGGTTGAAATTAGAAATTTTCTGTCGTTACCATCGCCATCATCTTGTTGGAATGTGGGAAACGCGGAGTGTTTTCCATATTTCAACAAGTATTCAGTTGGCGTTAAATCTCCCAGCGAATCATGCGGACGTTCGTTGTTATTATCAGCTTCCCCGTTTTTTCGACCATTTAAAAATAGAGTTTTTATCGTGTTGAAGTTCATAACAAGTCAATGGGGGTTTGATAATTCAGAGCCTTATGAGGACGGTGATAATTGTAATCGGTCATCCATTCATCTGCCTTCTGTCGCACTTCACTGAGCGATTTAAACACGTAAGCATTCAATAGTTC
>DATLYB010000179.1:0-18629 GCA_035575215.1 Chitinophagales bacterium | reverse complement strand
CTTGAATATTCCTTCCACCGAATGGGTATTGCTGATGTAAATCATCGTTAGCAGCACAAGGAATAGAAAGAAGGGAATATTGGCGACAAGATTCTCAGGCTTCAGCATCTTGTTGAAATCCACGCGCAGGAATTCTTTGGTCAGCGATGACAATTTTTTACTTAGGGACATATCCGTTATTTATTGCGTAATTGTGCATACCTACAAAGGCACTGCATTTATAATTTGCAGCAAGCGACAGGTCACCTTTCCCCTCTCTGGCATTCCTGCCGCTTGCTGCTTTAAAGCTGAGGTTTCACCCTTTAATTTTCACCCCCCAAACTCTAAACTCTACACTCTTTCCGCCACCCTCATCTTCGCACTTCTCGCCCTCGTGTTTTTTCTAATCTCATCCGGTGATGGAATTATTGGCTTTTTATTCAACGCCTTGAACGGCACTGAATAGTTGCCGTAAACATCTTTTAGCAATTCGCCATTCACGTTTCCGGTTTTCATGAAATTCTTAACCAGTCTGTCTTCCAGCGAGTGATAGGAAATCACCACCAGCCTTCCGCCTGTTTTCAGCACCTCAGCCGCCTGCTTCAGCAATTCTTCCAATGCATCCATTTCTTTATTCACCTCTATTCGCACCGCCTGGAAAACTTTCGACAGATATTGATTGATGTTCCCTTTCGCCACCGGCTCAATAATTTGCCGCAACTGCCCTGTTGTTTCTATTTTTTGGTTTGCGCGTGCATTCACAATTACTTTTGCCAGCGTTTTAGAATTTTCCAACTCTCCGTATTCGCTGAAAATTCTCTGCAGTTCCTCCTGCGAATATTCATTTAGCACTTTAGCAGCCGTTAGCTTCAAGGTTTTGTCCATCCGCATGTCGAGTTGGGAATCGTAGCGATAGGTGAATCCGCGTTCTGGCGTGTCAAGCTGGTGGGAAGACACACCGAGGTCGGCAAGGATGCCGTCAACCGGAAGCAAATCATGTAATTGCAGGTATCGCTTCAAATGTTTGAAATTCTGATGTATCAAAATCATGTTTTCCGCTTCCGTCACGTCCTTCACCGCATCCGGGTCGGCATCGAAAGCGACCAACACTCCGTTTTTCAGCCGCTTCAAAATCTCGCGCGAATGTCCACCTCCACCGTAGGTTACGTCCACATACTTTCCATCGGGCTCAATCCGCAATGCTTCTATGCTTTCGCGCAGCAGGACAGGCTGATGCCGTATCATGTGTTCAAATCTTGTCCGCCCATCACGCGCTCAGCCAAATCAGCGAACTGGTCTGAATCAACTTTCATTTGTCCCTGATATGTTTTCTCGTTCCACATTTCAATTACGGTGTTGCGGGCGGCAAGCAGCGCATCAGATTTTATTCCGGCAAACTCGAGCAGATGCTTTGGCACCAGCAGCCTGTCAGCCCCGTCAATCGTCAGCTCCGTTGCTCCGCGATAAAAAATGCGCACGAAATCACGGTGTTCTTTTTTAAATGTGTTGAGCCGGTTTACCCGCGCCACCACTTTCTCCCATTCGTCATAAGGATACAGCACAAGACATTTTTCAAAACCCCGGTTAATCACAAAACGTCCGTTCACTGCAGGATTAAGCTGCTTTTTCAGCGCAGTGGGAATTTTCAATCTCCCTTTGCCATCAAGCGTTACCGGGTATTCTCCGAGAAATCCAGCCATCTGGTTTTGCGAATGCGGAGGCTAAAGTAAAAAAAGTTCCACAATTTACCACTTTTTACCACAAAAAAACACAAGAAATTTTTTCAACAGGTTTTAAACATTTTTTCCGGATTAATAGTCCGTTGCTTTTTTCGAGGGTCAGGGCTAAAGCACTTGTGAACATCCGGTTATGCTCTACCGCCTTTAAAAAGCGGGGTTAATGGATAGCGACTAAAGGGCTTTAGCCCAGACGTAAAAAAACTACCAGACTATTATGGATAACAAATGCAACAGAATTGCGAGCACATTGGCGTGTAATTCGAATGTTTACGCTTTACGTGTTATCGTTTATGGTTGGGTAATGTGTACATCGTAAACGTGTAAACATCAGCAGGCATGACATAACCGGTTACCGCAGTATGTACCTCAGACATCTTGCTCCGGTATTTACCGTACAATGTAAAAACTACGCAGAGTTTCCGAATGGATAAAACCGGAATTCCATCATGCGAAAATTGTCAATCAAGGAGCGTTTCAGTATTCTGCAGCCTGAAGCCTGACGAACTGAAAGAGCTTTCTCTGAGCAAGGGCTGTTACCACTTTACCAAAAAGCAGACGATTTTTTTTGAAGGTGCGCGTCCGACAGGTATTTACTGCATATACAGCGGAAAGATTAAGGTTTATAAAATCCGGGAAGACGGCAGGACGCAAATCGTAAGGCTGGCAAAAAAGGGCGATATACTCGGTTACCGCTCGCTGCTTAGCGGTGAGCTATACACATCGTTCGCAACGGTGATGGAAGATGCGGTGGTTTGTTACATTCCGAAGAGTGTATTCTTCCGGCTTATCCGGCAAAACAGCGATTTCTCGTTGCGGGTGATGGATTTGCTTGCCCGCGGGTTGTGGCACGCAGAGGAAAAAATAGCGTCCATGGCGATGAAGCCGGTTCGTGAGCGCGTTGCTGAATCGCTGATTCTTCTGAAAGACTTTTACGGCTTGAAGGATGACAACGTCACGCTCGATATCAGTCTGTCACGCGAAGAGCTGGCAAGCATTGCAGGAACTTCCATGGAAACGGTGGTGCGTTTGCTTGCTGATTTGAAGAATGAAAAAATTATCGCAATAAATAAGAAAGTCATTCGCATTCTCGATGCAAAAAAGCTTTTCGACATCGCGCATCTGTACGATTAGTTCTTCATCATGCTGCCTGCAAGTCTGTATATTTGGTTGCCATCCGTTATTTCAATATGATAGAAATACATTCCTGCGCATACATCGTTGCCATTCGGGTCTTTGGCGTTCCATTCCGCCTCATGCCATCCTGCTTGTTGTTTCTCGTCAGATAAGATATTTACGATTTCCCCAAGCAGATTATACACCGATAAGCGAACGTGCATCTTTGCCGGCAGGCGGTATTGAATCCTTACCCGCTCATGAAAGGGGTCGGGATAATCAGCTATTGCAATCTCCGGCTTATCTGCACCAGCAGCCACACCCGTGTAAAACGGTGATTTGAAAAAGAAATGTTTGCTGCACTCTATTTCGGAAATGCCATCTGTGGCAGTCACCCACCATTCGTAAATCGAATCGTTTCTGAAATTCATACCCTCGGCTGCAAACATAGTGTCGGTGATATTCGCAATCGTGAGGTGGTTATGATAGCCATGGATGCTTAAAGTGTAAGACACCGCCTCACCGTCAACTTCAGGCGATGCTTCCCATGAGAATAAGCTTTCATCAGAGTTTTCGGGCAATGTACTGTTATTAGCGGGGAATAAAAGATGGAATTTTCCCGGCTGGTCGTCCACGGGACGAACGCACAGAACAAAATCAGCCGAACTCGTTGTAAACCCATAATCGGCAATCAGCAAGAAGTTCTGACTGCCGTTGCGGTTCGGCTTGGAGGTGATGAGCACCGAGCCGGAAACCGAATCGAAGCGGAGGTTTGCAAGGTCTGATGTACCGGGCAACAGTCGGTAAACAACGGGCAGGCTTGTGTCGGCTTCAAATCCGCCTGAACGCTCCACCACTCTCACCGTTCCCACCATGCCCATATATACATGCGGGTCACATTGGTAGTCATACAATCCGGGGCTATCAAACACATGCTTAAATGTCCATCCGGGTCCTTC
Source organism: Chitinophagales bacterium (assembly GCA_035575215.1). Taxonomy (GTDB): domain Bacteria; phylum Bacteroidota; class Bacteroidia; order Chitinophagales; family CAIOSU01; genus DATLYB01. The sequence continues at coordinate 14,839 of DATLYB010000179.1, read as the reverse complement.
TACAGCGTTCTGAAATCCTTCCGGGTTATTGGGATAAATGGAAACATCTGCGTTCACATTATGCCAGCCTTCCGCGTTGTACCACTCCACTGTGTCGCCTTGAAGAATCAGCAAATCTTTCGGAGTAAATTTCATATTGGTGATTTCTACGTGATGTTTAATCGGGGGACGATTCGGCAGCACCGTCACTGTTCCCACCATGCCCATGTGAACATGCGGGTCGCATTGGTAGGTGTATGTTCCGGGTATATTGAATTGATGCGAAAACGTCCAGCCGGGTCCGTCAACGGCATTGGAAAACCCTTCCGGATTGTTTCCATATACAGATGGGTCAGCATTCACATTATGCCAGCCTTCCATGTTGGTCCACTCTACAATATCGCCCTGAAAGATGTAAAGCTCACTCGGCACATATTCGTTATTCCTTACCTCCACAAAGTATGAATTGGGGGATACCGCGGTGGCGAGCACTGTCACCACTTCAGTTGTTGTGAAGTCTTCGTCCACCCCGATATCCCCGCTCAGACTGATAGCAGGAACATTGGTGCTTTGGTTGACAGTTAGCAGGAATGTATCGGAAGCGATGTTGTTGAAAATCTCTCCGTCATCGGCAGTTACTACAAATACCTGTGTTCCGTATGCACCGGCAACGGCTTGAATGGAAATTTCTCCGGTTAACGAATCAATCGAAACATTTGCAAAATTCGCGCTGGAAGGATTCAGCGAGTAGCGAACCGGCTGATTCAGCTCGTCTGCTGGAACATGCAGCGGATTTACCGTGACTGTTTCAATTCCCTGAAAATTCTGCATCACGTTCACATCTCGGCTCAGCTCGAAGAGCGGTGGGTCGTTCACCGGATGAATTTCCAGCATGAAGTCATTGGAGAAAATATTATTTGAAGATTGACGGTCATCCGCAATAACAGTGAATAGCTGTGAGCCGTTGCCATCAGGCATCGCGCTGATCGCCACCATGCCGGTTGCCGAATCAATTAGCACATTCGCAAAATCAACGGTTGAGGGCAGCAGTGAATACCGCACGACCTGGGTTGTTTCGTCAGCGGGCACCGTTCCGGGCATAACATGAATCATCTGTTCTGCCGGAAAATCTTCGGCAAGATGCATCGCAGTCCTGTCGAGCGAGAATGCAGGTGCATCGTTATCATCTGCTACTGTTACCGTAAAGGTCTGACTGAACCGGTTGTTGTAAGATTCTCCGTCATCCAGGATAACTGTGATATGTGCAACACCCGTTGCGTTGGGTTGCAGCTTGCAGAGGAGGGAATTGCCATTTATAAGAGAGGGATTCGGAATCAATGTGGGATTATCTGATAATGCTGTAATGAGCAGCGAATCATTTTCATGAGGACCGGACGAAATACCTGAAAGAAAAACGACTTGGTCTGGCGCATCTTCAACCACCATGATGCCGGGAACCATGTCCATGAATGGCGCGTCATTCACCGCTTGCACCTGCACGGTGAATGTTCTGCTAAAAATATTGTTGGATGATTGTCCGTCATTCACAATCACCGTAATGTCAGCAGTACCCCAATGATTGGCTTTCGGCTGAAATGACAGGCTTCCGCTCGTATTTGGATTGGTAAATTGAACCGAAGGATTCGGAATCAAATTCGTGTCGGAAGAAAATGCGGTCAGCGTCAGCACATCAGATTCATCAGCGCCTGCGCCAATTCCGGTGAGCGTAACGGCTTGCACTCCATCGTCTTCATATATGGAAACCAAAGCCGGCATCGGGTTCAGCATGGGTACATCATTCACGGGCAATACGGTCAGCAGAAATGTTTCCGAATGCAGGTTGAACTTGGGCTGCCCGTCATTGGCGGTAACAGTGAATAGCTGCTGTCCGTAAGCATTCTGAACAGAGTTAATCGTTACCAAACCTGAGCTGGAGTTGAATTGTATTTGAGCAAAATTTACCTGGGAAGGGAAAAGACCGTAGGTTACCATCTGACCCGTATCCTGCGATGGGACCAGTGCAGGCGTTACCTGAACATATTGAGTTGTCGCAAAATCTTCCGGCACTGTTACATTGCCGCTCAGCGAGAATACCGGTGGCGTATTACTCTTGATAACGGTGAGCGTGAATGCCGCAGAATGTGTGTTGTTGCTGCTTTGTCCGTCATCAGCAGTGACGGTAAAAAGCTGTGTTCCGAAACCATCAGGTACTGCCATGATGTTTACCATACCGGTTACCGGATTGATTTGAACATTTGCAAATACAACGGATGGCGGATGGAGCGAAAAAATTACAGGCTGATTCCTTTCGTCAGCAGGCGCTAAAAGAGAAGCCGTCACTGTGAGTGTATCCGTGAAATCTTCCTCTGCGGTCACGTTGCCGCTCAGGGTGAAATATGGCGCATCATTTGCTGCATTGACGGACAAAATGAAAGAACGTGTTGCTGTTGAATTGAACGACTCACCATCGTTGGCTGTAATCGTGAAAATTTCTATCCCGCTTGAATCAGCGATGGCTGATACCGTTACACTACCCGTTGACCGATTAAACTGAACATCGGCAAAAGTCACAATGGATGGGCTGAGCGAATAGGTAACTGTTTGCGAAGCTTCATCTGCAGGAACGGCATGAGGGGTCACCGTTACAATTGCGGGAGCTGTGAAATCTTCATTCAAAAACAAATCTCCGCTGATGCTAAAAGCGGGAGCGTCATTCACTTCATTTACCGCGAGGATAAAAGAGCTTGTTGCAATAGAATTCTCCGCCTGTCCGTCATGGGCGGTGACAGTGAAAATCTCCATCCCGTTCGCATCAGGGACAGAAAAAATAGTCACCTTTCCGGTGGCAGGATTAAATTGAATGTCTGCAAAATTCACTGTTACCGGACTAAGCGAATACGTCACCGTTTGCGACAACTCATCGGCAGGAACGGCTGCGGGCGTCACTGTTACGGTTCTTGAGCCGGTGAAATCTTCATGCTCCAAAACATCTCCGCTCAATGTAAAAGCAGGCGCATCATTCACCGGTTGAATGGTCAGAGTAAATGTTTGCGTTGCAATATTGTTGCTCGTTTGTCCGTCATTGGCAGTGATGGTGAATTGCTGCACACCCGATTTGTCAGGAATAGATGAAATGGAAACCGAGCCCGTATTCACGCTGATACTCACATTAGCGAAACTCACACTGGAGGGGGACAAGGAATACGTGACACTTTGGCTTGCCTCGCTTTGCGGAACCGCAGCCGGTGTAGCCCAAACCGTTCTGGTACCGCTGAAATCTTCATTCTCCGAAATATCTCCGCTGATGGAAAATAGCGGAGCATCATTCACTTCATTCACCGTGAGGATAAATGAGCCTGTTGCAATAAAATTCTGCGCCTGTCCGTCATGGGCAGTAATGGTAAAAATTTCCATTCCGTTTGCATCTGGAAGGGCGAAAATCGTGACCTGCCCTGTTGCGGAATTGAATTGAATATCTGCAAAGCTGACTGATGCCGGATTAAGCGAATACGTCACCGTTTGCGACAACTCATCGGCAGGAACGGCTGCGGGCGTCACTGTTACGGTTCTTGAGCCGGTGAAATCTTCATGCTCCAAAATATCTCCGCTGAGCGTGAATGCGGGAGCATCGTTAACAGGCTGCACCGAAAGCAGGAATGTTCGCGTGGCGATATTGTTCGCGGGCTGTCCATCATTGGCGGTAATAGTGAAGTGCTGCATGCCTGAAGCATTTGGTCTGGCGGTGATTGTCACATTGCCGTTGCTGTCGTCAATACTCACGTTGGCGAAACTGACGCTTGGCGGTGAAAGCGTATATGTTACAATTTGTCCTGTCTCTCCTGGACGCACCGGATCCGGTGTTACAGTCACCATTCTCGTACCTGTGAAATCCTCATTTTCTATCACACTTCCGCTTATACTAAAAGTCGGGGCGTTGTTGCCTTCACCCACCACAAGATTGAATGTTGCGCTCGCAATGTTATTTTCAGGCTGCCGGTCGTTGGCGATGATAGTAAAAAGCCTTGCCCCGAAGGAATCGTGGACGGCAGTAACTGAAACTGTACCTGTGATTGAATCAATGGAAACATTCGCAAAGGGAACAGAAGACGGCTGCAAAGAATAGGTTACTACCTGTCCGATTTCATCTGAAGGAACCCTGCCCGGAATTACAGTTACCTGCTCGGTAGTTGAAAAATTCATTTCCACATGAATGTCTCTGCTTACAGTAAATAAAGGCGGGTCGTTTACTGCATTCACGGTCACCAGCAAGTAACGTGTCACCGTATTATTTTGCGGTTGTCCATCATTGACTGTGATGGTGATTGCCGCAATTCCGGATATATCCTGCGCAGGGGAAAATGAGATTATTCCGTCAGATGCAGGTGACGTGTAATTTACCGTTGGGTTGGGAATGAGCGAAGGATTATCCGAAACTGCCGTGACCGTCAGGGGTTGGCTTTCAAACGGTCCTGCCGTTATGCCCGTCAATTGAACGGTTTGCATTCCCGCATCTTCATCCGTCATCCAATCATTCAGGACGTCCAGCGTGGGTGCATCATTTACCGCATCAACGATAATTGTAACGCTCCGTGTAAATGTGTTGTTGGAAGCGGCTCCGTCATTCAGCATAACGATAATTGTTGCCCTGCCGCTTTTATTCGCTGCGGGATTAAAATTGATTATGGCGGTTGACGCAGGACTGATATAACTGACAGTAGGATTCGGAATCAGCGAAGGATTATCGGATGTTGCAGAAATAGCAACCGTTTGTGATTCGAATGCACCCGCGGTGATGCCTGTAATCGTTATCTGCTGGTTGATTGCATCTTCAAAGACTACGACAGGGTCTTGAATTGCATTGCAGAAGGGCGCATCGTTTACCGGATTTACTGTCAGCACAAATGTTTCCGAATAGAGATGATTCTGCGTCTGACCATCATCTGCTCTCACAATGAAAGTCTGAGTGCCCCATTTATTGGGGACAGCCGAAATGGAAACCGTTCCTGTCACAGGATTGATTGAAACATTGGCAAAGTCCGCTACGGTGGGTATGAGGGAATATGCCACCGTTTGTGAAATTTCATCCGCAGGAACAGGCGCGGGAATAACAGTGACAATTTGAGTTGCGGAGAAATCTTCATCTGCAATCACACTCCCGCTTAAAGAAAATGCAGGAGCATCATTCACCGCATTGATGGTAAGCGTGAAATTCTGAGATGCAGTATTGTTTGCGGATTGTCCGTCATTGGCGGTGATAGTGAAAAGCTGACTTCCGGATTGATTGGGGATTGATGTCACAGTCACTTTTCCGGTAGAAGCGTTGATTGTGACATTGGCAAAATTCACCGAGGAGGGAGAAAGCGAGTACGTAACCGTTTGAGTAGTTTCATCCGCGGGAATTGTGTCAGAAATTACATTTACATAGCGTGGTCCTGTGAAATCCTCATCCACCGTCACATTGCCGCTTAAGGTAAATGATGGCGCATCATTCACCGGATTCACCGTCAGTGTGAATGTTTGGGAATAAATATTATTCAGTGCCTGATTGTCATTTGCCGTCACAGTGAAAATTTGAATGCCGGATTTATCTGACACTGCGGCAATTGTCACCCAACCGGTTAATGTATCAATGGCAACATCTGCAAAACTCACTGTTGACGGAGTTAAAGAGTAAGTGACGCTCTGCGGGATTTCGTCAGCGGGAACAGCAGCAGGTGTGGCAATGAGCGTACGATTTCCAGTAAAATCCTCATCCACCGTTACGTTGCCGCTCAGCGAAAAAGCTGGCGCATCATTCACCGGATTGACAGTAAGCATGAAAGATTGTGACGAAATGCTGTTGCTCGCCTGTCCATCATCGGCAGTGATAGTGAAAAGCTGGCTTCCGGATTGATTAAGAACGGCAGTGACAGTTACTTTGCCGGTTGAAGCATCAATGAAAACATTGGCAAAACTCACTGACGATGGAGAAAGCAAATAGCTCACTGTCTGCGTCAATTCATCCGATGGAGGCGCAGCGGCAGTAACGGTCACATATTTCGGTCCTGCGAAATCCTCATCCACCGTGATATTGCCGCTTACGCTAAATGCAGGCGCATCATTCACGGCATTGACGGTAAGCACGAATGTTTCAGCATGAAGATTATTTTGCGCCTGCCCGTCATTAGCGGTCACGGTGAAAGTCTGGTTTCCAGATTTGTCAGGGACAGCCGTGATTGACACGGCTCCTGTTGATGCATTGATAGAAACATTTGCAAATGGCACTGACGATGGGCTCAAGGAATAAATGACCGTTTGTGAAACTTCGTCCCAAGGAACGGCAGCAGGCGAAACCGTTACCTGGCGGCTTCCTGTGAAATCCTCATCCACCGTAATATTTCCGCTTAGCGAGAAAACCGGTGCGTCATTCACCGCATTTACGGTAAGCGTAAAAGTTTGCGAATAAGTATTGTCGGAAGACTGCCCGTCATTAGCCGTCACCGTAAACAATTGAGTGCCGCTGCCGTTGGATATTTTGCTAATCGTAACGTTTCCGGTTGAAGGATTGATGGAAACATTGGCGAAACTCACCGATGGGGGAGACAGCGAATAAATTACAGTTTGTGTTGTTTCATCTGCAGGAACGGGTGCCGGAGTTACGGTAACGCTTCTCGTTCCCGTAAAATCTTCATTCACGGTGATACTTCCGCTTAGCGTAAAGGCGGGGGCATCGTTCACTGCCGCTACTGTGAGCATGAAAGTTTCGCTGGAAGTGTTGTGAGCCGGCTGCCCGTCATCAGCCGTGATGGTGAACATCTCTGAGCCGCTGGCATTGGGAATTTTTGTGATGCTCACCAGCCCGGTTAGTGAGTCAAAAGAAATATTTGCAAACGAAACTGAAGCAGGTAACAGGTTGTACGTAAGGGTTTGCGAGCTTTCAGCAGGAGGAACAGGAGCGGGCATTACCGTTACATACTGAGTACCGGGAAAATCTTCATTCACATAAACATCACCGCTCAGCGTGAAAGCTGGCGGGGTGTTGCTGAATGGAATCACCTCAATAGCGCATACTTTCGCGTTGTTCACCACCTTGGTGAAGGCAATATTCAGATGCCCATCCAAAACGGTCATTATGAACCTTTCAATGACGGCAGCGTATCCCCCCGCGCGGGCGAAGATGTCATAATTGTTCAGCACCCGCACGCCTTCGATATCAACGTGAAACACTCTGGCTCCCACTGCTTGCCCACCGCTCCATACCTCCGCAAAATGAAGTGAAACCTGATAATCTCCGTTGGGTACAGGAATGTCGTAATTGAAATTTCCATAACGTTCCGTTTTATAAACCAAGTCATCATCGGTGTCAGCGATGCTTGTTACACTGGAGGCGCTGATTGTGCCGCCTGAATAGTAAATATCTCCTGTGAAGGTGTCGTTAGCTACGGAAACGTATTGGCTTCCGCCACAGTTGATGCGAAAAGTATTGACGACAGTAACAGGGTTGTCATAGTCTGACGGCTCCAGAACCGTGATGCCATGCGAGCCATACGTCACCGCCCAAATCGTTCCGGGAAAAATATCGTCATCCCCCTGAGCCGTTACATCCAGCGGAGTGGAGCCAAAACCTGAAGCCAGCACTGTTTGCCCTCCTGCTGCCAGCGCTGTTCCGGCAGCATTCAATTTGAAGCGATAGATTTTTCCGTTGAAGGAGGCGGCAAGCAAATCGCCCTTCATCGAACCACCGAAGTTAGCTGCGGTATATTCCGTCAAGCCGTTGGTGGAAGCGCAGATGCCGGTTATGGAGTGCGACTGGTTTCCGGGGATGATGTAATTGCATTCCGCGGGGTTTTCCATTCCGGCCGGAATGGGTGACTGCGGATTCGTAACGTTGAACGTGTTGGCGCGATTGGCACGCGTGGGATTGGGATGACCGGCATAATATCCCTGAGTAATGTAATGCAAATAGTCGCAGTAAGTGGTGCCGGGCTCGCTGGTGTTGTTCGCACAGCTCATGGGTATTCCGCCCCAGCCTGAGTTCGGACCGTTGTCGAAACTGTACATTCTGCCGGCTTGAGTGATAACCAAATCATACGGATTGCGCCAGCCGGCAGAATAAATCTGCACGGGTCCCGCTGACTCAAGCTTTGCCTGGTTCTTCCCGCTGTTGCCGCCAAAGGGGTCATTCACATCTTCATATCCGGGCAGCGAGCCGGTGTTGGTTCTTGATTCATCATCGAGCGTGGGCAAATCATACGTGGTAGTGCCGATAGCATTTAAATCAATTTTCAGTATCGCGGCAGAATAGGCGTATTCCGGCAGGAAAATAAAGTTATTGGAAGGTGCGCCCATGTTTGTGTTGCCCCCCTGACACAAATACAGAATATTGTTCACCGTATCCAATTGCATTCCGTTGGTGGAATGATTTTCTTCCGAACGCGGAAGTCCGCGCACTAAATCGGTACGCACCCAGGTGTTGCCGTTTTTAGTAAGCTTTGAAAGCACTCCGGAGTTGGTGTCGAGATTTTTGTCATTGGCAGAACCGCTTGTTCCTCCACCGATGCGCGGGTCGCTGGAACTGACATATAATACAGGACTTGCAGCCGTTCCCGTGACGAGCAAGCCGGTAACCTGGCGCGTATTGACGGTGGTGTTTAATGTGCCATCGTCATTATGATTGGGAATCTGCTGAATGGCGGTGATGACTTCCGTTGCCGTTACGCTGTAATTGTTCGCTCCGTTCCGCCCGATGGTGTAGGCATGAATTAAACCGTTTTGCTGCGTCACATACAAACGCCCGTCAGGGCCAAACTGCAAACAGGTGGGATTGTAAACCGATTCTCCGGCAAGTGAACTGGAAGTGAAACTTACAGTTTGTGCAGGAGCCGTGAAGCTAAGTGCGTGCAATATGATTGCAAGGCACAGGGATTTTTTTAAAGAATTCAGTCTTGCCATATCAGTCTGATTTATGCAGTAAATAAAAAAATGCCGTTCCGTTTTATCTTTCGCTCATGTCTGATTCTTTAAGTGTTCTGATGTAATGAATCAGCGCCCAGCGTTCATCGGGCTTCAGCAAATCCTTGAAGCCGGGCATCTCCAGCCGCCCGATGCTCAGCTTGTAATAAAGCTCCCCATCAGTTTGCTGCTGAACGGGGGCGGAGGTCAGGTCAGCGCATTGTGCTTTCAGCGTGTGCGCTACCGGTCCGTCTCCCTTGCCGAACGGGCCGTGGCAGGCTTTGCAGTTTTGACGGAAGAGATATTTTCCATCGGAAATAATTTCACCTGAAGGCTGCAGCGGATTAATCAATTTTCTGGCATCTTCAGGGGCTCTCCACCTTTCACCGTCTGAAAATCTGAAGGCAAGAACCAATGACAGGGAAAATGGAATTGAAAGGAGTAAAAAATATTTTCTCATTTTTTTCCGGAAATTGTTTCTCACTATTTCCGGATTCTATGTAGTGAAGGCAGGCAGAGAAGCGAAATGAGCTACGTCAATGTGAAAGGTTGATTTTCGTCAAAGATTTGGCTTTTCTTTCTTCAACGAAAGGGGAGTAGAGGCAAGATAGTATTAAATGGCTTTTATTCCGGGCAGTTCCTTGCCTTCAAAAAATTCCAGCAGCGCACCGCCACCCGTGGAAACATAACTGATTTTGGAAGCCATGCCAAGCTGGTTGACCGCTGCAACAGAGTCGCCTCCGCCTACAAGCGAGAACGCGCCTTTCTGAGTTGCTTCAGCAACGGCTTCGGCAACGGCTTTGGTGCCGTGGCTGAAGTTTTCAAATTCAAACACGCCCATCGGTCCGTTCCAGAGTATCGTTTTGGATTTCAGAATTGCAATCCTGAATTCGGAAATCGCTTTTGGGCCTATGTCGAGCGCCATCCAGCCATCAGGGATGCTTTTACTTGCGCAAATTTTATTCTCAGCGTCATTGGCGAATGCGGAGGCAATCACGGAATCTTCCGGCAACAGAATCTTCACGCCCTTCAGTTTTGCCTTGTTTAGCAGTTCCCTTGCTGTTTCAATTCGGTCTTCTTCCACCAATGATTTTCCTACCTGCCCGCCCAATGCTTTAAAGAAGGTGTAAGCCATTCCGCCACCGATGATGATGTTGTCGGCTTTGTTCAGCAGGTTTTCAATAATCAGGATTTTATCAGAAACTTTTGCACCGCCAAGGATGGCAGTGAAGGGCTTCTGAGAATTATTCAGAACTCGCTCCGCACTCTCCACTTCCGCAGCCATCAGCCTGCCGAACATCCTTTTCTCAGGAGGAAAAAATTTTGCTATGACAGTTGTGGAGGCATGGGCACGATGGGCGCTGCCGAAGGCATCATTGACATATACGTCTCCGAGCTTAGCGAGCTGCTCAGAGAATTTCTCGTCACCTGCTTCTTCTTCCTTGTGGAATCGGGTGTTTTCAAGAAGAAGCACTTCACCGGGTTTCAGCGCTGCCGATGACTTCACTGCCGTTTCGCCAATACAATCGTCAGCAAATTTCACGGATACTTTCAGCAGTTGTGACAGATGCGGCACCACGTGGCGCAGCGAGTATTTCTCTTCCGGTCCCTTTTTAGGTCTCCCGAAGTGCGACATCAAAATCACCGAGCCGCCATCGCTGAGAATTTTGTTGATGGTGGGAAGTGAAGCTTTGATTCTGGTGTCATCCGTGATTTCGAATTTATCATTGAGCGGGACGTTGAAGTCCACGCGCACCAATGCTTTTTTCCCAGAGAAATTGAAGGTGTCAACAGTTTTCACAGGTAAGAAGTTTGATTTCCAGTAGAGTTTCCACTTTAGAGTTTTAGGAACTTCAAACAACTCTAAAAATTCAAACTGGAACCTCCCATTTTAGCAATAAGGTCGGCAATGCGGTGCGAGTAGCCGGCTTCATTATCATACCAGCCTGTAATGCGCACCATGCTCTGCATCACCATCGTCAGTCCCGAATCGAAGATGCAGGAGTGAGGGTCGCCAATGATGTCAGACGAAACGAGCGGCTCTTCGCTGTATCTAAGGATGCCTTTCATGCTGCCGCTGGCGGCCGACTTGAAATAGCCGTTAATCTCTTCGGGAGTCGAAGTTTTCTTCACAATCGCGTTGAACTCAGTAACCGAGCCGGTGATGACGGGCACGCGCATCGCTGTTCCGTGCAGCCTGCCTTTCAGATGCGGCAGCACTTTACCCACTGCGGTGGCAGCGCCCGTTGATGTCGGAACGATGTTGTGGGATGCCGCTCGCGCCCTGCGCAAATCCTTATGGGGAGCGTCTTGCAGACGCTGGTCAGCGGTGAAAGCATGGGTGGTAGTCATCAAGCCGTATTCAACACCCAATGCATCATCAAGCACCTTCACCATCGGGGCAAGGCAGTTGGTGGTGCATGATGCGTTGGATATAATCAAATCATCTTTGGTGAGCTGGTCGTCATTCACTCCGAGCACAATGGTTTTGATATCGCCCTTCGCAGGGGCAGAAATAATCACGCGCTTTGCTCCGGCTTTCAGATGCAATTCCGCTTTTTCTTTGTCGGTAAACTTTCCCGTTGATTCGAGCACCACATCCACGCCTAATGATTTCCAGGGGAGATTGGCAGGGTCTTTTTCCGCAAGCACTTTCATCAGGTCACCATTGATGCGAAGTCCATTGCTTTCAACGGAAATATCTCCGCTGAATCTGCCATGTGCGGTGTCGTATTTGAACAGATGAGCGAGAGTAGGAGCATCCGTAATGTCATTCACCGCAACCACGTCAATATCAGGATAATTTTTCTTGATAATTCTTACAGCGAGCCTGCCGATTCTCCCGAAACCGTTGACCGCAAGTTTTACTTTTGCCATTCTTTAAAAATTTGAGCGCAAAAATAAAATGTGAATCTCAAAGTTTTAAATCAAAACTTCTATTTTTGCTCTCCTTTTTTCAAAAATAAACCAAGGCCCGTTCGTCTAGGGGTTAGGACATCTCCCTTTCACGGAGGAAACAGGGGTTCGATTCCCCTACGGGCTACTTCTCCGAGTTCAACTTCCTGCAGCGGCTGTTTTATTTTAGAGATAGCCAAGACTTTTCAGCAGCCGTTCATCGTTGCGCCAGTTTTCCCGAACTTTCACAAACAATTCGAGATATACCTTTTTGCCTGCCAGTTTTTCAATGTCTGCGCGGGATTCGATTCCGATTTTTTTCAATGCACTTCCTTTTTTGCCGATGATAATTGCTTTTTGCGATTCCCGCTCCACGATGATTTCAGCCCGGATGCGGTTGATATCAGGGGCTTCCTTGTAATCGGCAACCACCACTTCGCACGAGTAAGGTATCTCCTGCTTGTAGTGAAGGAATAATTTCTCCCGAATGATTTCCGAAACAAAATAGCGCAAATTCCGGTCTGTCAGCTCATCCTTCGGATAATAAGGGGGATGTTCGGGAAGGTAGTTGAGCAGCAGGCCGGAGAGCTTGTCCATGTTAATAATTTGCAGAGCTGAAACGGGAATGATTTCATTGAAGAGATTTTGTTTCTGCCATGCCGTGGTAAGCGACTCAAGTGTGCCTGATTTCAGCAAATCGATTTTATTTATTACAAGGATTTTGGGCGCCTTTAATTTTTGCAACTCATCCAGAAACGTGGAAACGTCCGATTTCTTTTCGAAAATATCGGTGATGAAAAGCAGCACGTCAGCGTCTTCCAGCGATTCCATTACAGAACGCATCATGGCTTTATGCAGCTTATGTTTCGGTTCGAAAATGATTCCCGGAGTGTCAGAAAAAACAATCTGGTAATTATCTCCGTTCAGGATACCGATGATGCGATGGCGGGTGGTTTGCGCCTTAGGCGTCACGATGGAAAGTTTTTCGCCCAGCAATGCGTTCAACAAGGTGGACTTGCCTACATTGGGGCGTCCTATGATGCTGACAAATCCTGAGTGGTGCACATTCAATCGTTTAAGGGATGGAAAATAGCTAAAAAGCCCGGCTCAATTAAGATACAGAGTTATTCTCCTTTATGTAATTTGATAACCGGACAACCAGGGCAAAATTGAGGATTCAGTCAGTTAAGAAATACGCCTCCCGATACGGCTCGAATAATTTTTCGTTTCTAACCACTTCCGCTTTTCCAATAAACAGCCTTAGGGTTTCTTCGTCAATTTCAAGCTTCCTGTGTCTGGAAAACAACTTTGAAATATGATTTAATTTCCGGTTGTAAAGCGCGTTGGCATACTTGCCGTAAATTTTTTTCTGAAGTGAGTAGGGAAAGGGTTGAATCATTTCGTATATAAGCCTGGAAAGTATCGTGTAGAAATCAATTTTCTCAGTCAGGGAAGCATTCGCTTTTGTTGCCGTGAAGTCTGCATGAGGCAAAGCGCATTTATCTTCCATAATACCAAGAAATTTTACGCTGTCTTCCTCCAGTAATTCAAAGGGAAGAAGGATGACCTTGTTTTGAAAAACCTCCCGGTATGTTCTGACAAGAAAATCGTAATCATAAAAATCCGCGAAGTACTCCCTGTAGTTTTGCTGAAATTTCGGAAATGAAAAAATGCCTCCGATGCTTACGTATTGCCAATACATTGACCGCAGTGCTGACTTAAATCCCCGCAGTACAATCAATACCTTTGCTTCGGGAAATGCAGCTTTAAGGCTGCGGCATGTTTCTTTCTGATGCGATTTGATGTCATAGGGTTTGAACTTCACACCGACTATCTCCACCTCGCCTCCCCAAACACTGAAACGTTCTTCGCTGATGATGTGATGCTTTTCTGTTTTGCTCGCCAGTTCGGCTGAAATCTTACCGGTTTTAATGTAATTATCGGTAAAGGTGCTTCCTTCCACAAATAATTTGTCATTGCTGTTAAAATACTGGCGAAGGAAATTTGAACCGGTTTTGGGATAACCTATGTGCAGTAAAATTTCCGGCATCTGTTAAATCATCATTGGGTTAAAACGGAATCGGCTGAAACCTGTTCATGCGGGAGGAACACTCCCAGCCTGATTTTTTTGGTAAAATTGTTTTTCCGCTCAGGAACCAGTTCCTTTTCTATGCAGTGGACTACGATGGAGTCATACTCTTCAAAATCAGATTTAAAGGGAAAAATTTGTTTTATTATGGCAGCGACCTGTGTATTGTCCGATTGATGATGACTGCGAAGCAGGTTATTTTCAACGCTTTCGATATTAGTCGGAGGTCTGCGCTTGAAGATGCGTTCTTTTATTTGATGAGTATTTCCGGTGAGAATGCCATTTTTATATCCCTCGTAATAAATAAAATCCTTTTTATGCGGCACCATGTAATCGAAAGTCGGATAACATGCGAAAGGATAACTCTTTACCTTGGCAATGCCTGCAATGATATTACCACCCAGCAGGACGGCAGATAGCAGGATTAACCATTTTATCTCTTTCCATTTGAAATTGATTTCATCTTTTGCTGCCTGTTTTGCCCGTCCGTTTCGCAATTTTTTATAAATCATTTCCCAGTCAACCAAAACCGGATAAGCAAGCATCAGAGCGAAGAATGAGATTTTCATGAAAAGAAAGATTCCAGTATGCATTATCAAGCCGCCTAAAATCAGCCACAAGCGATAAGCCGGGCGAATCGCCAGGAAAATAAAGCTGATTTCAAATGCAATTACAAAAATGCTGCATAACACTATCAAGACAGGATAATTATCGAGCCGGAAGAAGGGCAGCCAGTCATTAAGGGCGCTCCATCTTACATACATTTGGTACTGCATGTTACATTTGAATATCCAATCAAATCCTGCTCCCCATAATTTCCAAAAGCCGGGAAAAAAATATATCAGCCCCAAAAGGAGAATCGCAATTTTAATCGGGAAGCCATACCGGGCTGAAGAAGCGGTTGAAATTTTCTTTTTCAAAATATGGCGGGAGATAAGTGCGTCC